>CAMPHL010000396.1 GCA_946885905.1 uncultured Pseudomonadota bacterium
GGCAGACCACGGCGGGTGACGAGAAGACCTGCCTTACGTCGTCCATGCGTGTCAGATGGGAGTTACCAGGGGCTTTCCGGCGAAGTGGGCGGCCAGGTTGTCGATCACGAGCTGCCCCATGGCCTTGCGCGTGGGATGCGTCGCGCTCGCCACGTGCGGCTGCAGCACGACGTTGTCGAGCGCGAAGAAGGCCTCGGGGACGCGCGGCTCGTCGGCGAAGACGTCCAGCCCCGCGCCGCAGATCCGGTTCTGCTGCAGGGCTTCGAGCAGCGCGGGCTCGTCCACCACGGAGCCGCGGGCGATGTTCACGAGGAACCCCTTGGGGCCGAGCGCATCGATCACGGCGCGGCTCACCAGGCCGCGGGTGGCTTCGCCGCCGGGGCAGGCCACGACCAGCACGTCGCAATCGGTGGCGAGCTCGAGCGGGTCGCGGTAATGCGGCCACTGCAGATCCGGCTTTTGGGAGGGGCCCTGGTAGGCGAGCTTCACGCCGAAGGCCTCGCACCGCCGCGCGATCGCGCGCCCGATGCGGCCCATGCCGACGATGCCGACGGTCCGGCCCTGCAGGCTTTCGGTGAGCGCCATGGCCCCCTTGAGCCACTTGCCCTCGCGCACGTAGCGGTCTCCCTGCGGCACGCGGCGGATGGTGGCCAGGATGAGCGCCAGCGCGAGGTCCGCGACCTCTTCGGTCAGCACGTCCGGCGTGTTCGTGACGGCGATTCCGCGCTCGCGCGCCGCCTTCACGTCGACGGTGTCGTAACCCACGCCGAAGTGCGCGATGACCTTCAGGTTCGGCAGCTTCGCCATGGTCGCGCCGTCGATGCCGCCGGAGTTGGAGCTCGCCACGGCCGTGACGTCGGCCATCGATGCGAGCACTGCGTCCTTGTCCTGCGCCGACCAGAGGCGCTGCGCTTCATAGTTCTGCTCGAGCTCTGCGAGCGTGGGTGGATAGATCGGTCCGGTGACGAGCAGGCGCTTCTTCATCCCTCTCCCTTGTTGTCGGCTTCCATCCACGGGCTGTGGCGGACACAGTGGCGAATTCTAATGGGTCGCGCGGGCCGGGTAGGCATCGTCCTCGGAGCTGTCGCGACGTGGTCGTGGATTGTTACCACCTCGCGATGCCGAACGGGGTCCTCCCCGAGCGCCCATCGCAGGCGTGTCTGACAGGACGCGCCGCGCAAAACCCCGTTTTTTGTGGACCGCGGGTTGGTTCGCAATAGGAAACGGCCTACAACCTTACAGCGATCACCGACATGGAAATCGTGCCATGCCTGACTTCGTGACCAAATTCACCGACCTACGATGGTCCGGACTACTCCCCGCAACACACGAAACGGAAATCGCGCCATGGACAACACCATCCTCATCGTCGAAGACGACCTGCAGCTCCAGGAAGTGCTCGCCCTGAACCTGCAGAACGCGGGCTATCGCGTGCTCAAGGCCGGCGCCGTGCGCCAGGCCGAAGGCATCGTCCGCGAGACGCTGCCCCAGATGCTGCTGCTCGACTGGATGCTCCCCGATACGCCCGGACTCAGCTTCGCGCGCCGCATGCGTGGGGAGGCCCGGACGGCCGCGGTGCCCATCATCATGCTCACCGGCCGCGACTGCGAATCCGACAAGGTGACCGGGCTCGAGGCGGGAGTAGACGACTACCTCATCAAGCCCTTCTCGCCACGCGAGCTGCTGGCGCGCATCAAGGCGGTCATGCGCCGCTGCGCCCCGCAGCACGCCGACATGGTGGTGGAGATCGCGGGCCTTCGCCTCGATCCCGCGTCGCGCCGCATCACCGGCAGCGGCCGCGACATCGAGCTGGGCGCCCTCGAATTCCGCATGCTGCGCTTCTTCATGACGCACCCGGGCCGGGTGTACAGCCGCGCCCAGCTGCTCGACGAGATCTGGGGCAACAGCGTGTATGTCGAGGAGCGCACGGTGGACGTGCACATCCGGCGGCTGCGCCAGGCGCTCGAGCCGACGGGCCACAAGGGCCTGCTGGAGACGGTGCGCGGCGTGGGCTACTGCTTCCGCAAGGACCTTCCGGTCGACGTGGGTCGCGCCCCCTCCATCCTCCGTCCGGCACTTCCCCTGCCGAACTACGCTGCGGCTGCCGCATGACACGGGTGATTCACGCCCAACCGATAGAGTCCGCTCCATGAGAAGTTTCCTTTCAGCCCTGGTCCTCGCAGCGTCCTTCTCGCTGCTGGTTCCCGACAACGGCGCCCAGGCCGTGAACGCCGCGCAGGCTTTCACTGCCGGCGCCGAAGCTTCCCAGGCCGCGCAGGGCGGCCACGCGGTGTTCCAGCGCACCGATGATCAGGAGGCGCCGGTGGATTCGGATGCGGCGATCCTGCTTGCGCTGGGTTTCCTTGGGGCGGTGATGGCGCGGCGGCTTCGCGCCGACTGACCGGGTAAGAAGCGTCCTACGACAGGAAGCGGGTGAAACCGGCTGCGCACGCGTCGCCGCTCGGCGACGATGTGCCGGCAAGGCCACCCACATGCGCCAGGAATACTTCCATCTCTTGAGATCCACCGCTTCAGAGCAGGCGGTCGTGACCCTTGCCTCGCGCTACCTCGCGGCGTGGACGCCTTCGGAGCTGCGCGCGATCCCGTCGTCGTGCCGCCCGGGCGCGATACGCGACGTCGAGGACCTGGCCGATGCCGCCTACGCCCTCACGCGCGCGCACATCGAATCGAGCGCGCCGAATGCGCGCCTGGACGAAATGGAATCGTTCTTCGCCCACGCCTGCCGGCGCGTCTCGGAGCTCGAGGCCGCGCCGCGGCGCCTTCCCGGAAAGTCCTATCTCACGCGTTAGTCGCCCGCGTGGTCCTCCGCGGGGATGTCGAACTGGCTGCGCAGGAAGTCGAGGTAGTGCTCCAGCTTCCCGGTGCAGGAGTCGACGGCGAGCGCTTCGCCCAACCACCCGGGGATCGTCCAGTTGCAGCATCGACCGTTCCCGCGGGTCCAGGTGACGGGCAGGGCCTCCACCTGCGGGCACTCGGCCAGCGTCGCCAGCTTGGCGCGGATGAGGGCATCGATGGTCTTTGGGCTCACGATGGCGCGCGGCATGGGTGCTCTCGAAGTCCAGATGCCGGTTCGACCCCACCGCGCGGCCCGGCCTTCGTAGGCATCTTCCCGGCGATTTGTCCCGCGTCGCCGCAACTCGAGGTCGGCATGCTCTTACCGGAGCAGCCGGCACGGATCACGACGCCTTGCGGGTGTCCTCTTCGTCGCTGCCGTCGTTGCAGCAG
>CAMPHL010000397.1 GCA_946885905.1 uncultured Pseudomonadota bacterium
GCCGATCTACGAGCCGGGATTGGCCGAGGTGGTAGCCGAGAATCTCCGCGCCGGTCGCCTCCGCTTCACGCTGGACTACGACGAAGGTCTGCGGGACGCGGAGTTCGCTTTCATCTGCGTAGGCACACCTTCAGGGGCAGGCGGCGAGGCCGACATGACCCAGGTGCGCGCCGGCCCCACCGCCGCGCGCCAGCTCGCCGACTGGGGCGCGGACGTGATCCAGGTCCAGATGCCCGAGTCGATGCGCGGCGACGACACGCTGGGCGGCCAGGAGGGCTCGGATTACCAGTACACGCACCGCAACAAGCGCTCGATCACGCTGAACCTCAAGGAAGCCGAGGGCATCACGGTGCTGAAGAAGCTGGCCGGGACGGCGGACGTGCTGCTCGAGAACTTCCGCCCGGACGTGAAGTTGCGACTCGGCATCGACTACGAATCGCTCGCCGCGGTGAACCCGCGGCTCGTATACGCCAGCATCTCCGGCTTCGGCCAGACGGGCCCCTATGCGACCCGGCCCGGTTTCGACCAGATCGCGCAGGGCATGGGGGGGCTCATGTCCATCACCGGGCCGCAGGGCCAGGGACCGTGGCGCGTCGGAGTGCCCATCGCCGATCTCTGCGGCGGCATCTTCGCGGCCTATGGCGTCACGGTGGCGCTGCTCGAGCGCGAGCACTCCGGGCGCGGACAGTGGGTGCAGACCTCGCTCCTGGAGGCGATGCTCTACATGATGGACTTCCAGAGCTCGCGCTGGACGATCGACGGCGAGATTCCCGGGCAGGCCGGCAACTTCCATCCGACCAGCATTCCCACCGGCGTCTACAGGACGAAGGACGGCTACATCAACATCGCGGTCTTCGGCGGCAAGATCTGGGAGCGCTTCTGCGAGGCGCTCGGCGCGCCGGAGTGGATCACCGACGAGCGCTCGAAGAGCAAGGCCAACCGCTCGGTGCACCGCGACTGGCTGAACGCCGAGATCGAGAAGCGCCTCGCGCTCGAAGGCAGCGACCACTGGATCGAAAAGCTCAACGAGGCCGGGGTCGCGTGCGGGCGCATCAACAACATGAAGGAGGCCTTCGAGGAGCCGCAGGTGCAGCACCTGGGGATCCTGAAGAAGGTCGTGTCGCCGCACCTGGGCGAGCAGGTGCTCATGGGCCAGCCGGTGACGCTTTCGCGTACGCCATCCACCATCGCCCGCGCCACGCCCCGCCGCGGCGAGCATTCCGACGAGGTGCTGGCCGAGATCGGCTACTCGGAAGCGGAGCGCGCGCGCATGAAAACCGCCGGAGTGTATTGATGAACGAGCCGAGTCCTCCCCCTGCCGCCTCCCAAGGCGGGGCGTATGCCTCTGCCACCGAGCGCGTGAAGGCCTGGCTCGAGGGTCCGGTACTGCACATCCGCTTCAACAACCCTGCGAAGCACAACGCGCTTTCGGTCGACATGTGGGAAGCCATTCCCCCGTTGCTCGCCCGGGCCGGGGGCGACGACGAGGTGCGCTGCGTGGTCTTCTCCGGGGAGGGCGGGAAGTCCTTCATCTCGGGCGCCGACATCTCGCAGTTCGAGGACATGCGCGCGCAGAAGGAGGCGGTGAAGAAGTACGAGCTGCTCGCCGAGGCGGCCCTCGAGGGCATCTACGAGTTCCCCAAACCGACCATCGCGTGCATCAAGGGCTACTGCGTGGGCGGCGGCGTGAACGTGGCGATCGCCTGCGACATCCGCCTGGCGTCGAGCGATTCGACTTTCTTCGTGCCGGCGACCCGCCTGGGGCTGGGCTACCGCATGTCGGCGATGCGCAACCTCACGCACCTGGTGGGTCCCGGCTACGCGAAGGACATCTTCTTCACCGCGCGGCGGCTCGACGCGAAGGAAGCCGACAAGATCGGCCTGGTGAACCGCATCGTGGAGCGCGACGGCCTCGAGGGGCTGCTCGAGGAATACACCGACGCCATCACGACCGGTGCGCCGCTCACGATCAAGGCAGGCAAGCGGATCATCCGCGAGCTGCTGAAGACCGACGCAGAGCCCGTGGACATGGAGCTGTGCCAGCGGCTCATCCTCGACTGCTTCGAAAGCGAGGACTACATGGAGGGGCGGCGGGCGTTCATGGAGAAGAGGAAGCCGGCGTTCAAGGGGAAGTAGAAGAGAGCTGGACGGTGATGGCAGGCGGGTGCCGGGAAAGGGGGATTGGAATGCGTGGGATCGTGGCGTTGCCGTGCGCCGTTTGCGTGATCGGGAAGCGGCTCGTGGACGAGGGCGCCGGGATCGAGCACGCCGGCATCACGCCGCAATAGATGCGGTTGGATCCGATCCTCGCGCGCGTGCTGCGCGCGATCGCGCTCAACCGCACGCCCGGATTCAACTTCCCGGGCTGGTTCCTGGAGATGAGCTACAACCGCGTGACCCGCGACACCGCGGCCGCCTCGATCGACGCCGGCGAGCACAACGTCGATGCGACCGGCCAGATCGACATGGGTGCGTTGGCCCTCCTGGCCGACATGACGCTCGCCTCGGCGCTGCGCGGCGCGGTAGGTGTCACCGCGCGACTGGCCACCGTCACGATGCAATTGCAGCTCACCGGTGCGCCCCGGACGGGCCGGCTCACCGCCTCGGCGGCGTTCGAAGGATTCCTCGAGGGCACGCGCGGCAAGCAGGGCCTGAGTCGTGCGGAGATCCGCTCGGGACGAAAGCTTGTCGCGCACGCGAGCGGCGCGTTCATGGTCCTGGGCGGGCACGAGGCCACGGCCCCCCACCCACTGCCCCGCCGCGGCGCCGGAAAGCTCGCCCGGAACGTGCATCCCGACCACCTGAATGCCGAAGAAGAGCAGGTCTTCCTGCGCGCCGTCGACGCACTCCGCGCGGGCGGCCCATTCCTGCCGAACTTCTGGGGTTACCTGCCGAAGCCCTCGAAGGACGGCGCACGATGCTCGGCGCCGCACGGCCTGCACATCGGAAATCGCGTCGGGCACGCGCAGGGTGGCGTCACGTTCGGCCTCGCGGCGAGCACCGCCGTTGGCGCGCTCGGCCCCGACTGGCCGCTCGCCTCCGCTTCAGCCTGGTATGTCGGTCCCGGAACCGGTTCGCAGCTCCGCGCGCGCTCGACCGTCGTGCACCACGGCCGGCTCACCGCGGTGGTGCACACGCGCATCCAGGACGACAGCAGGCGCGGCGTATTGGAGTGCGTGAGCAGCCACACGCGCAAATGACGGGTGTCAGACACCTAATGGTGTCAGACACCGATTTTCCTTTC
>CAMPHL010000398.1 GCA_946885905.1 uncultured Pseudomonadota bacterium
CGCGCCTAGGAGAGACCTGGCACAAGTACCTGTCCCGTACCTGGCCCCGGTTTAGGTTTTCCTGGCCCCGGTGGGGCTTTTTAGTAGACTCGCGGCGTGAGCACGCTCTCGGCGCGCAATCTCGAGCCCATCCTTGCCGTCGTCGCGAAGCTTGCGGCGCCGTTCGACCTCACCACGATGCTCGCGGAGGTCGTGGCGGCGGCCAAGCAGGTGCTCGAAGTCTCGCGCGGCACGGTCTGGCTCTACGACGCGAAGGCCGACGAGCTCGTGCTGCGGTTCGCCGAAGACATCCCGCCGCTGCGCATTCCCGCCGGCACCGGCCTCGTGGGCTCCTGCGCGCGCACGCGCAAGCTCATCAACGTCCCCGACTGCTACGCCGATCCGCGCTTCGATCCCGCGCTCGACCGCAAGCTGGGCTTCCGCACGCGCTGCATGCTCACGGTGCCGATGATCGGCCACGAGAACGAGCTGGTAGGGGTGATGCAGGTGCTGAACAAGCCCCAGGGCGCGTTCGACGCCGACGACGAGGCGCTCGCCACGGTGCTCGCCGCCCAGTGCGCCGTCGCCCTCCAGCGCGTGCGCATGACCGAGGCGATGATCGAGGGCGAGCGCATGCGCCGCGACCTCGAGGTGGCGCGGGTCGTGCAGCTCGGCACGCTCCCCGCCACGATGCCGAAGCTCGCGGGCTACGACCTGCACGGAACTTTCCGGCCCGCCGACCTCACCGGCGGCGACACCTTCGACATCGCGCCCATCGAGCAGGGCATGCTCCTCGTGCTGGGCGATGCCACGGGCCACGGCATCGGAGCGGCCATCTCCGTCACGCAGATGCAGGCGATGCTGCGCATGGCCTTTCGCCTCGGCGCCGACCTCGAGACCGCGTTCGTCCAGGTGAACAACCAGCTCGAGGACTTCCTTCCCCCCGGCCGCTTCATCACCGCCTTCATCGGCCTGCTCGACCCCGGGAGCCATACCCTGCGCTTCCACAGCGGCGGGCAGGGCCCGGTGCTGCACTGCAAGGCCGCGAGCGGAGCCTACATCCACCACATGCCGACCAGCTTTCCGCTCGCGGCGATGCAGATGAAGCGGCTGGAGGAGCCGGCGGTCGCGGTCGAGATGGAGCCCGGAGACATCGTCGCCGTCATCTCGGACGGCTTCTTCGAGCAGCCCGACGCGTCCGGCGAGATGTTCGGCGAGACGCGCGTGCTCGACGTGCTGCGCGCGCACCAGCGCCGCCCCATGGCCGAGCTGGCGCAGAAACTCTTCGAAGCCGTCGACGCGTTCGCCGGCGGTTTCGCCCAGCAGGACGACATGACCATCGTGCTGGCGCGACGCGACCCGCGTCCGGCGCTCGCCCGCACCTTCCCGCGGCTCAACGAAGCCCTTGAAGACATTGTCCTTTTTACCGCCGATGCCTTCGCCGGCGAGCGCATCGACCCCGAGCTGAGGGGCACCGTCGACCTGATTCTCGAAGAGCTCTTCACCAATATGGTGAAATATGGCGATTCTCGCGGGGATGTCACCGTGGCGATCGCGGCGGTACCCGGCGGGGTCGAGGTCACGTTGGTGGAGCACGAAGCCGACCACGCCTTCGATCCCACGCTCGGGCCGGACCCGGACATCACGGCACCGCTCGAGGCGCGCAAGCCGGGAGGCCTCGGCCTCTACCTGGTTCGCCGGCTCGCGGACGCAGTCGAGTATCGCTACGACGCCGGCGCACGGCAGGGCCGGACGACGTTCACGAAGAAGCTGTCGGTCGCGGATGCACCGGAGGGCAAACAATAAAATGCTCGAGATCCAACAGGGCCCCGAAGGCGTGGTGCTGATCTCCGGACGGTTCGACGCCGCCCAGAGCCCGGCCGCGCAGGCTTTCCTCGACAAGGTGCAGGGAGCGGCGACGCTCGACTGCACGGGCCTGCAGTACATCTCCAGCGCCGGCCTGGGCGTGCTCCTCAAGACGCAGAAGCGGCTCTCGGCCGCGGGCGGCAAGCTCAAGCTCACGGGCCTCTCGCGCCACCTGCGCGACGTCTTCCAGTATTCGGGATTCGACCGGATTTTCGACATCGAGCCGGCCGAGCCCGAATGACTGCGACCCAACCTTTTCCCGCCGCGGGCGTAATTGGGCGAGGAGACGCCGACGAGGAGCTCGTCGAGCGCTGCCTGGACGGCGACGTGGAGGCCTTCGCGATCCTCGTGAAGCGCTACCAGCGCCCGATCTACAACGCGGCTTACCGCGTGCTGGGGAGGCAGGAGGATGCAGCCGATGTCACGCAGACCGTGTTCCTCAAGGTGGCCGAGCACCTGCGCGACTTCGACCCGCGCCACCGCTTCTTCAGCTGGATCTACCGCATCGCGATGAACGAGGCCTTGAGCCTTCTTCGCCGCGCCGGCCGTGACGAGCCCATGGACGAGGACGCCGATTTCGAGGCGCCCGCCGGGGAACAGCCCGAGCGGCAGGTAGCCGCCGCCCAAGCCGCGCGCCGCATCCAGCAGGTGCTGATGGGCATGCGGCCCGCCGACCGCGCGGTGATCGCGCTGCGCCATTTCTCCGAATGCAGCTACGAGGAGATCGCGCAGATCCTCGACATCGAAGTGAAGACCGTGAAGTCGCGCCTCTTCGAAGCCCGCAGCCGCATGCGCGTCCTGCTGGAAGACCTTCGGCCATCCCAGGGAGCCACCGCATCATGACCTTCAGCGACACCGACCGCCTGATGCACGCAGTGCTCGACGGCGAGGCGAGCCCGGAGGAAGCGCGCCGGCTCGAGCAGGTGATCGCCGGCGACCCCGCCGCGCGGGAGCGCTTCGAGGACCTGAAGAGGCTCTTCAGCCTGCTCGGCCGGGCTGCCGCGAAGGAGCCGCCGCCGGGGCTGCAGTACGTGATTATTCACAAAGCGAGCCAACATTTCGCCGGCTCGTCTATAAGTAACGCAGGAACGCATCAACCACTTCCGGGGGGAGCACAGATGAGCCAGCAAGCCAGCGGGAAACGCAAGGTGTGGATCGGCGTCGCGGTGACGGCCGCGGCGGCATTGGTCGTGGGTCACTACGTGTTCGACATTCCTGCGAGCGGCGAATACGCCTCGGGCACCGTGGCGCCGGCGCAACGCTATCGCGCGCCGCAGGTGAAGTCCGAGAACGTGCAGCTGGGCGACCAGTCGGTCGCGAAGCTGCTGCAGGACGAGAACGTGGACAAGGCCCTCAAGGATCCGGCCTTCCAGCAAATCGCCGCGAACCCGCAGGC
>CAMPHL010000399.1 GCA_946885905.1 uncultured Pseudomonadota bacterium
CCGAGGATGTCGTTCACCGGCTTGAAGCGGTCGAGGTCGATGAACAGCACCGCGAGCTGGCCCTGGTCGCGGTGGGCATGCGCGATGGCCTGCTGGATGCGGTCGCGCAGGAGGACGCGGTTCGGCAGCCCCGTGAGGGCGTCGTGGTGCGCCATGTGCGCGATGCGCTGCTCCGCGATCTTGCGGTCCGTGATGTCCATCGCCACGCCGATCAAGCGCAGCGCCCGCTTCGTGGTCGGGTCGCGGTACACCTGCGAGCGGTTGGCGAGCCAGTGCACCGTGCCGTCGGGCCAGGTCACCCGATAGTCGACCTGGAAGTCGTGGCCTTGCTTGATCGCGTGGCGCAACGTGGCCCTGATGAGGTCGCGGTCGTCCGGATGGATGCCCTTGTTCAGCTCCCTGTAGTCGAGCGCAGGCGCATTGGAGTCGCGCCCGAAGAGCGCCGCCAGCCCGTCCGAATAGGTGAAGCGGTCGGTGTCCGCCTCCCAGTACCACATGCCCATCTGCGCCGCGTCCATCGCGAGCCGCAGCTGGTTCTCGCTCTCGCGCAGCGCCGCCTCCGCCTCCTTGCGCCGCGAGATGTCGGCGATGGTCACCATCGAGCCGTTCACCTTCCCGTCGGCGCCGTAGAGCGGCGCGATCGTCGTCGAGACGTCCACCAGGCTCCCGTCGCGGCGCATGCGCTGGGTCTCCTCGAGGATGATCGATTCGCCCCTGGTCGTGCGCATGCGCAGCTCTTCGGTGGAGGCCTTGAGGTGGACGGGGACGATGGACGTGGTGGTGTTCAGCACCTCCTGCTCGGTCCAGCCGAACATGCGTTCGGCCGCGGGGTTCCACATCGTGATGCGCTTGTCCGTGTCGCGCGCGATGATCGCCAGCGGCGAGGCCTGGATCACGGCGCGCAGGCGCTGCGCGGCCTCGAGCGTGCTCGCCTCGAGCCGCTTGCGCTCGGTGATGTCCACGAGAACGCCGACGATCCCGCCCACGGCGCCCGAAGGGTCGTAGAAGGTTGCCTTATTGAAGATCACCTCGCGCTTGCCGCCGTGCTTTCCGTGTACGACGTGCGCCTCGTACGTCTGGGTGCCCGGAGACTCGAGCAGCGCACGGTCCGCGGTGAAGGAGCGGTCGGCGACATCCGGCGTGGAGATCTGGAACACCGTGCGGCCGATGACCTTCGCCCGCGGCTTGCCGGCGTATTCCTCGAACGCGGCGTTGCATCCGAGGTAGCGCCCTTCCGCGTCCTTGTAGAAGACCGGGTTGGGCATCGCCTCGATCAGCTGCTGGGTGAAGGAAAGCTGCTTGCGCAGGTCGTCGGTGGCGCGGCGCGCGAGCGCGATCGCGTCGTTGCGCGCGCGCGCGATGCCCCGCAGCACCCCGTAGAGCGTCGCCGAGAGCACCAGCCCGCCCAGCAGCACCAGGAGCGGGAGCGGCCGCAGGAACGGGTTCGAGTGGATCGGTCCCTCGAAATCGAGCAGCCACTGGCGCCCGCCAACGGCGAGGTCGTGCGCATGGCGCGGCCGCCACTCGTTCAGCGCGAGCTCGGAATCGGGCTTCGAGGTGCCCGGCGTCGAGTAGAAGAGCGTCTCGGCCGATGCCGGCCGCGTGGCGCCCACGGGTCCCCGGTCGTGGATGCGGATGCGCAGGCCCGCGGCGACCGGCTCGGCCACCATCCCGGCCATGAGGTCGTCGATGCGCAGCACCACGTTCACCAGCCCGATGAGGTGGGCCCTGCGCTGCGAGACGGTGGTGGGCCGGGCCACCGAGTAGACCGGCAGGTACATGACGAGCCCGTAACTCGTGCCCGGCTCCTGCACCAGCTTGTACTTGCCGGTGAAGATCGGGTTGCCGGTATCGCGAGATCGCTCCGCCGCCTCTCGTGCTCCGCGGCGCGTGAGGATGTCCAGCCCCAGGGCGTTTTCGTTGCCCTTCATGGGCTCGATGTACTCGACCACCCAGTATTCGGGCCGCTCCCCCGGCGGCCGGATGTCGAAGCCGGGGTAGCCGTCCTCGTCGATGGTACGATCGCCGCGGACCATGGCCACGTACGGCTCGCGCGCTGCTGCGCGCACGCGCCTCAGGAATTCGACCGCCTGGACGCCGGGCAGGCGCTGCCCCATCTCCAGGCCGGCGACGTACGTGTGGAACTCGAGGCGCGTGAGGTTGGGCTCGTGGTTGGCGAGCGCATCGAGGCCGTAGAGCAGGTCGATGTAGCGCTGCACGCGGCGCTCGACGACGCTCGTGGCGACCATCGCCTGGTTGGCGAATTCGGCCCGCGCCTCGCTCTCCGCCTGGCGGCCGACGACCTGCCAGGCGGCGACGGTGGCCGCCACGCCCAAGCCCAGGACGACGAGTGCAACGCTTTGTTGCCGAAGGGTATTGATCATCAGGGATGGGAGGCGTGACAAGTTAGAATAGCGGTTTTTCCGAGCAGACCCCCGGCCGTTTTCCCCGTGTCACTGATCGTCCAGAAGTACGGCGGCACCTCCATGGGCAGTCCCGAACGCATCCGCGAAGTCGCGCGGCGCGTGGCGCGCTTCGCGCGCGAGGGCCACCAGCTCGTGATCGTGCCCTCCGCCATGTCGGGCGAGACCAACCGCCTGCTCGCGCTCGCCAGGGAAATCAACCCCGATCCCAGCCCCCGCGAGCTCGACGTCATCGCCGCGACCGGCGAGCAGGTCTCGATCGGCCTGCTGGCCCTCGCCCTGCAGCGCCAGGGGCTGGAAGCGCGCAGCTACACCGGCTGGCAGGTGCCGATCCTCACCGATGCCGCCTATACCAAGGCGCGCATCCTCAACATCGAGGAGGCGCGCATGCGTGCCGACCTCGTGGCGGGCCGGGTCGTGATCGTGGCGGGATTCCAGGGCATCGACGACGAGAACAACATCACGACGCTGGGGCGGGGCGGCTCCGATACCACCGGCGTGGCGCTCGCCGCCGCGCTCGGGGCCGACGAGTGCCAGATCTACACCGACGTGGACGGGGTCTACACCACCGACCCGCGGATCGTCCCGGAGGCGCGGCGCCTTGCGACGATCACCTTCGAGGAGATGCTCGAGCTCGCCTCGCTCGGTTCCAAAGTGTTGCAGATCCGCTCGGTCGAGTTCGCGGGCAAGTACAAGGTGAAATTGCGGGTGCTGTCGTCGTTCACGGAAGTGGACTCCACCGACATGGGCACCCTGATCACGTTCGAGGAAGACGAGAACATGGAACAGGCCATCATTTCCGGCATCGCGT
>CAMPHL010000400.1 GCA_946885905.1 uncultured Pseudomonadota bacterium
ATCCCTTGTCGAACCCGACGCTCACCCTCGTGCGCTCCTCCAACCAATCGGTCGTCGCCACCAACGACGATTGGGCTTCGGCGCCGAATGCCGCCGCGCTCACGAACCTCGGACTGGCGCCTTCCAACGCGCTCGAGTCGGCGATCCTGGTGACGCTGGATCCGGGTGCCTATACCGCCATCCTGTCCGGGGTCGCAGGCGGTGTGGGCGTCGGGGTCATCGGCGTGTACGTCACGCACTGATCCGGAGCGCCCATTCGAGGAGGTCCAATGAAATCAGGGGGTTGTCGTTGATCGACGACGCTCCAACCGGTAAGCCTTGTGCCATACTCTTGGGACTAGAAACAATGGGTTTGATACAGGGAAGAGCCGTGAAAGCCGCACGTGACAACACCATCCTGCTGAAGATTTTCGCCGCGACGGCCTTCGTCGCCGCCGCCATCACCGCAGCCCCCGCGCAAGCGATAACGCAGGGCGTCTCCAACGCGACGCAAAAGCCCGGCTCGACCGGCGGCGGGTGTGCTACCTGCCACAACCCCACTCCGGGATCGATCGCGAGCGTCACCATCCAGGGCCCGGCCACGCTGGATGCCGGCGCTACCGGCATCTACACCGTCACCGCGACGCAGGCGACGCCGGCCGCCGGCATCAAGATGGGAATCAACGTCGCGGCGAGCGACGGTACGCTCGGCAACGCGACCGGCCAACAGACCCGGCTGGAGAATGGCGAAATCACCCACACGGGCCCGAACGCCACGCTGCCGGTCACGACCGCGGGCGGGAGCGCGAGCTACAACTTCTCGTACACCATGCCCGTCACCGCGGGTGCAGGCACCACGCACACCCTCTACGCCACCGCATCGCTCGGCCAGACCGGCGGCTGGGCCCATGCGCCCAACTTCACCGTGACGACGGGGCAGGCCTCCGCCAATCCGCCGCGCCTGCGCAACATCTCCACGCGCGGCCAGGCGCTCACCGGCGCCGACGTGATGATCGCGGGCTTCGTGATCGGGGGCTCGGCGAGCAAGACGGTGGCGGTCGTGGTCACCGGCCCGTCGCTGGGGCAGTTCGGCATTCCGAACCCGCTCCAGAACCCGACGGTACGTCTCACGCGAGCCAACGGCACGGCTGTGGCCACCAACGACGATTGGGCCACCGCTGCCAACGCCGGAGATCTCATCGCCGCGAGCCTCGCGCCCTCGCACCAGCTCGAATCCGCCATCCTCATCAACCTCGCGCCCGGCGCGTACACCGCCATCGTCGAAGGCCTGAACGGAGGAACGGGCACCGCGGTCGTGGCCGTCTATGAAGTCGACGGGCCCACGATCCCGCTGGTCAACATCTCCACGCGCGGACGCGTGGGCACCGGCATCGACGTGATGATCGGTGGCTTCGTGATCGGGGGCACCGCTTCGCAGCAGGTCGCCATCGTCGCCACGGGTCCTTCGCTCGGGAACTTCGGCATTCCCAACCCGTTGGCCAATCCGACCTTGAGGCTCACCACCGCGAGCGGCACCAGCATCGCCACGAACGACGACTGGGGACAAGCCTCGAACGCACAGCAGATCCAGCAGCTGGGATTCGCGCCGAGCAACTCGCTCGAATCCGCGATCCTGGTGACGCTTGCGCCCGGAGCCTACACGGCCATCGTGGAAGGCCTGAACGGCGGCACCGGCGTAGGCGTGGTCGGGGTCTACAGGGTCCAGTAACGCAAATCGGGCGCGAGCCGGGGCTGGCATGCTCCGGCCGTGCGGGCGACGGTGATGAGGGGGCTATCCCCTTTAGAATGGCGCATTCGCCACGCATCTCCCGTCCCCGATCATGCTGATTCCCACCATCCTCTGCGGCGGCGCCGGCTCGCGCCTCTGGCCCGTTTCACGCGAGACGCACCCGAAGCCCTTCATCCGGTTGTCGGATGGCCAGAGCCTGCTGCAGAAGGCTTTCCTTCGGGGAGCGACGCTGCCCGGGGCGCGCCACGTCCTCACCGTCACCAACGGCGAGCTCTACTTCAAGACGCGCGACGAGTATCGCGAGGTCAATGCGGCGGAGATCCCGACCTCGTACATCCTCGAGCCCTTCGGGCGCGGCACGGCGGCGGCGGTGGCGGCCTCGGCTGCGCACGCCGCGCAGGCGCACGGTGGCGATGCGATCCTTCTCGTGCTGCCCGCCGACCACCTGATCTCCGACAGCGCGGCCTTCGCCTCGGCCGTCGAGCAGGCGATGAAACTCGCACGCGACGGCCGCCTCGTCACCTTCGGCATCCGCCCCGAATACCCTGAAACGGGCTACGGCTATATCCAGGCGCGCGGCAACGACGTGGCGCGCTTCGTCGAGAAGCCCTCGGTGGAGAAGGCGCGCGAATACGTCGAGTCCGGCGACTACCTGTGGAACGCGGGCATCTTCTGCTTCGCGGCCGGCACCGTGGTGGAAGAGATGGCGCGGCACTGCCCCGACATCCTCGAGGCGGCGCGGGCCTGCGTGCGCCAGGCCGAGGCCGCGCGCAGCGGCGCCAACGCCCCGCTCGAGCTGCAGGGCGCCTCATTCCAGTCGGTTCCCGAGAACTCCATCGACTACGCGCTGATGGAGCGCTCGAAGCACGTCGCGGTCGTCCCCTGCTCGATCGGATGGAGCGACATCGGGTCGTGGAGCGCGATCGGAGACCTCACGCCGGCCGACGAGCGCGGCAACCGCGTCGAAGGACACGCCGTGATGCACGAAGCCTCCGGCTGCTACGTTCGCAGCGACGGGCGCATGGTGGGCGCCGTGGGCGTCGAGGACCTGCTCATCGTGGACACGCGCGATGCGCTGCTCGTCGCGAGCCGCAGCCGCGCGCAGGACGTGAAGCATGTCTACGCGCAGCTCAAGGCCAGGGGCCACGACGCCTACAAGCTGCACACCACCGTGCACCGCCCGTGGGGCACCTATACCGTGCTCGAGGAAGGCCCGGGGTTCAAGCTGAAGCGCATCGAAGTCAAGCCTGGAGCGCGCCTTTCCCTGCAGATGCACAACCGCCGCAGCGAGCACTGGATCGTGGTGAGCGGCGCGGCGGACGTGGTCAACGGCGAGCGCGAGATCGAGCTCGAGGCGAACGAGTCGACCTACATTCCGATCGGCAACAAGCATCGCCTGGGCAACTCCGGTACGGTGCCCCTGGTGATCATCGAGGTGCAGTGCGGCGACTATGTGGGCGAGGACGACATCGTCCGGTTCGACGACCAGTAC
>CAMPHL010000401.1 GCA_946885905.1 uncultured Pseudomonadota bacterium
GGCCGGAACGTCGCGCCGTCACTCCCGGAGCCCGCTCGTGAACAAGGGCAAGCTAGCCGTCCTCGTCGTCGTCGTCGCGGGCATCGCCGCGTTCTTCGCCTTCGACCTCAAGCAGTACTTCTCGCTCGACTACTTCCAGTCGCAGCGCGCCGCGATCGACGCCTACTACGCGGCCCACCCCCTTCGGACCGCGGCCGTCTTCTTCGCCGTCTATGTCGTAGTCACCGGCTTGTCGCTGCCGGGCGCCGCGATCATGACGCTCGCCGCGGGCGCGATCTTCGGCCTGCTGCAGGGCGTGGTCATCGTCTCCTTCGCCTCGACGATCGGGGCCACGCTCGCGTTCCTCGCCTCGCGCTACCTGCTTCGCGACTGGGTGCAGGGCAGGTTCGGCGAGAAGCTCAAGCCCATCAACGACGGGGTAGCGCGAGAAGGCGCCTTCTACCTGTTCGCCCTGCGCCTGGTCCCGGCGTTCCCCTTCGTCGCGGTGAATCTCCTGATGGGCCTCACGCCGATCCGGACCTGGACGTACTTCTGGGTGAGCCAGCTGGGCATGTTCGCCGGCACGGTCGCGTACGTATATGCCGGCGCCCAGCTTGGACAGTTCCGGATCTCCGCCGGCCTCGTCGCCGCATTCGTGATCCTCGGCATCTTCCCGCTTGTCGCCAAGCGCGTGCTCGATGCGCTCAAGGCGCGCAAGGTCTATGCGAAGTGGCCGAAGCCCGCGCGCTTCGACCGCAACGTGGTCGTGATCGGCGCGGGCTCGGCGGGGCTGGTGACCGCGTACATCGCCGCGGCGGTCAAGGCCAAGGTCACGCTGGTCGAGCGCCACCGCATGGGCGGCGATTGCCTGAACACCGGGTGCGTGCCCTCCAAGGCGCTCATCAAGACCGCGAAGCTCATGCACCAGGTCCGGCACGCGGCCGACTATGGTGTGAAAAGCGCCTCGGCCGAGTTCGACTTCGCCCAGGCGATGGAGCGCGTGAAGGAGGTGGTCGCGGCCGTCGAGCCGCACGATTCGGTCGAGCGCTACGCGAAGCTGGGCGTCGAGTGCTTGAAGGGCGAGGCGCGCATCGCCTCGCCCTGGACGGTCGAGGTGGAGCTGGCCGCGGGTGCAAAGCGCACGCTCACGACGAAGAACATCGTGATCGCCACGGGGGCAAGGCCCTTCATCCCGCCGATCCCCGGGTTGCGGGAGTGCAACCCGCTGCACTCGGACAACTTGTGGGACCTGCGGGTGCAGCCCAGGCGCCTGGTCGTGCTGGGCGGCGGGCCCATCGGCTGCGAGCTCGCGCAGGCGTTCGCACGTCTGGGCTCGAAGGTCACGCAGGTCGAGATGCTTCCCCGCATCATGGGCAAGGAGGATCCCGAGTTCTCGGGGATCCTCGCCCGGCGCTTCCGCGAGGAAGGCATCGAAGTCCTGGTCGAGCACAAGGCGAAGGAGGTGCGCGTCGAGGGCAACGAGAAGATCGTGGTCGTCGAGCACGCGGGAGCCGAGAAGCGCATCGCGTGCGACGAGATCCTCTGCGCGGTGGGGCGTGCCGCGAACACGCAAGGGTTCGGGCTCGAGGAGCTCGGCATAGGGCTCACGAAGCAGAAGACGGTGGACGTGAACGAGTACCTGCAGGCGACCTACCCCAACATCTATGCCTGCGGCGACGCGATCGGCCCTTACCAGTTCACGCACACCGCCTCGCACACCGCGTGGTACTGCGCGGTGAACGGCCTCTTCGGGCGCTTCAAGAAGTTCAAGGTCGATTATTCCGTGATCCCGTGGGCGACCTTTACCGATCCGGAGGTCGCGCGCGTGGGCCTGAACGAGACCGAAGCCGGGGAGAAGGGCATCGCCTGCGACGTGTACACGTACGGCATCGACGACCTCGACCGCGCGATCGCCGACACCGAGAACCGCGGCCTGGTGAAGGTGATCACGGCGAAGGGGACCGACCGGATCCTCGGCGCGACCATCGCCGGCGCCAACGCGGGCGAGACCATCGTGGAGTTCGTGGCCGCGATGCGGCACGGATTCGGCCTGGACAAGATCCTCGGCACGATCCACATCTACCCCACGTACGCGGAGTCGAACAAGTACGCCGCGGGCGTATGGAAGCGCTCCACGGTCACCAAGGGCCAGATGGAGGTGGCCGCGGCGTACAACGACTGGACCCGCGGCGAAGCGGGCTTCGGGCGCGTGATCGCAAGCCTCCTGCGCCTGAAGGACAAGCGGCGTTACTACGAGGTGGCCGAGAGCCACGGAGACGACTGATGCGGGCGATCCTCGCGATCCTGCTGCTGGCCGTGGCTTGCCCAACCTCGGCGCTCGATCATGCCCACAAGGCATGGGACGAGCTGCTGAAGAAGCACGTGAAGCACGTGCAGAACGGCAACGCTTCGCGCGTCGACTACGCCGGTTTCGCCAGGGACCGGCAGGCGCTCGGGGCCGTGCTCGACGACTACCAGAAGGTCACGCGCGCCGAGTTCGACGGCTGGTCGAAGGCGCAGCAGCAGGCGTTCCTCGTGAACGACTACAACGCCCTCACGATCGCGAAGATCCTCACGCGCTATCCGAACATCAAGTCGATCCGCGATTTCGGGACGGTGTTCGGCAATCCCTGGAAGGACCGGTTCTTCACGCTCTTCGGCCAGCCGTCCTGGCTCGACCAGATCGAGCACGAGATCCTGCGCAAGGAAGGCGCCTACGACGAGCCGCGCGTGCACGTGGCGGTGGTCTGCGCCTCGATCGGATGCCCGATGCTGCGCAACGAGGCGTTCACGCCCGACAGGCTCGAGGCGCAGCTCGAGGACGCGATGCGGCGCTTCATGTCCGATCGCACGCGCAACCGCTACAACCCGCAGTCGAGGAAGCTCGAGATCTCGAAGATCTTCGACTGGTACGGCAAGGACTTCGAGAAGGGGCACAAGGGCTTCACGTCGGTCAAGGCGACCGCGGCGAAGTACGCCGACCTCCTGGCCGACGCGCCCGCCGATCGCGAGGCGGTGCGGTCCCAATCGGCCGACGTCGCCTTCCTCGACTACGACTGGTCCCTGAACGACGCGAGATGAAGCTGTCGATCGTCGTGCCGACGCTCAACGAATCGGCCTGCATCGAGGCGACCCTCGCCGCGGCGCGGCCGGCGCGCCTCGCGGGAGCCGAGATCGTGGTGGTGGACGGAGGAAGCACGGATGCGACTCGCGCGCTCGCCGCGCCGCTCGCCGACC
>CAMPHL010000402.1 GCA_946885905.1 uncultured Pseudomonadota bacterium
CCCGGCAGGCGGTTGGTGCCGAGAGCCGAGCTGTCGGCGCCGATGCCCTGGCCGGAGTTGCCCGCCAGCGTCCCGGAAGAGCTCTGGCCCGGCGAAGTGCCCAGGGCGCTGTTGCCGCTGTCGTTGGAGAACGGGCCGCCCGGGGCGAAGGAAGAGCCCGGCGTCGCCGCATCGAGGTTCGTGGTGCTGTTGGCGCCGAATCCGGTCTGCGCGCCCCCGGACGGAATGGTCGTGGTGCCCGCGCCCGTCGCAGGCGGTGCCGTCACGATCGGCTCGCTGCCGACGGACGCCGAGGGAAGCGACGTGTTCGGGGTGGTCGTGGCGGTACTGGCGCCTGCGTTCGCGGCGGCTGCCGCAGCGGTGCCGTTGTTCGAGGCGCGCGAAACGCCTTGTGCCCACGCGGGGCCCGCGGCCACGGCCGCGAATCCCAGCGCGACGATCAGAATGCGCATGGAAGTTCTCCTTGGCTAGTCGTCGAACTCGGTCGGCCACTCGTCGAGCTGGACCCCCTCGCCCTCACTCGCATTCATCCAGCGCGGGTGGCCCCACGCGGCGAGGTCGGAAACGGGTACGCCGTCCTCGTCGATCTCGAGGAGCGGCGGGAGCTTGGCACGGCGCGGTTCGGTCCTGGGTTTCATGGTGACGGCTCTCTCTCGTTGTGGAAATCTTGGTAGCGAGTGTGGCGCGATGCGATGGCGCGCGAACAGTCAACAAGGCGGGAAAACGCGTAGGACGGCGTCGGCTCGTGCTGTGGGCCGGAGGCGTAGGCGCGTTCCTACGCGGCGGCCTTGTCGAGCTCCGGCGGCTCCGGGCGCCCGTCTCCCGCGCCGGCCGAATTCTCCGCGCGCGTTTCCTTCAGCACCCATCGATACCCTTCGTCGCCCGTGCGCTCCCTTACCCAGACGTGGAAGGGCAGCTCCACGTCGGCGAAACAGATTCCTTCGGTCATCTCTGCACTCTAGTGGCACCGCGAGCGATTTGGAGTCGGCGCGCGCTTACCAACGATGTAGGAGGGATGCCTTGCGCGCGGCGATGCTGAACCGCGACGCGCAGGCACCGTCGAACGCGGATGAAAGCCTCGCCGCGCGACATCGCCCACGTCTTCAAGCTGGCCTTCAAGGGCTGGAAAGCCGACAACTGCCTGAGCATGGGCGCGGCGCTCGCGTTCTACTCGCTGCTCTCGATCGGGCCCCTGCTGGTGCTGGTGATCACTCTGGCGGGCCTGTTCATCGGCCACGACCAGGCCTACGACCTGCTCATGGCCCAGATGTCGGGGCTGCTCGGCGACACCGGCGCCCAAGGCGTGCAGACGGTGCTGCAGTCGGCTTCGAAGGACAAGCAGGGGCTCGTGCAGACCGTGGCGAGCTTCGCGCTCCTCGTGGTCGGCGCGACCACCGTGTTCGGCGAACTGCAGGACGACCTGAACCGCATCTGGAAATGCAAGCCCGACTCCAGCAGCGGCATCTGGCACCAGGTGCGCAAGCGGCTGCTTTCCTTCGGCCTCATCCTGGTGATCGGCTTCCTGCTGCTCACCTCGCTCGTGGTGAGCGCGGCCATCTCGTACATGGGCGGCCAGTGGTTCGGCGGCAACGAGCAGGTCGCCCGCGCGCTCGAGCTGGGCTCGTCGCTGCTGGTGATGACGGGCCTGTTCGCGCTCACGTTCAAGATCCTGCCCGAGCGGCGCATCGCCTGGGGCGACGTGGCCTTCGGCGCCTTCGTGACGGCGCTGCTCTTCTCGATCGGGAAGTACCTGATCGGCCTGTACATCGGCAAGAGCGCGATCGCCTCCGATTTCGGCGCGGCCGGCACCGTGGTGGTGGTGATCGTGTGGGTCTACTACTCGTCCCAGATCTTCTTCCTCGGGGCCGAGTTCACGCGCGCCTGGTCGCTGCGGCGCGAGCAGCGCGAGGCGGCCAACGACAGGTTCGGCAGCGAGCCGATGGAAATGGAGGAAGTCGCGCGCCACATCGTGCATGGCGGCGTGATGCCTTCGCGCAAGCCGCTACCGGGGCATTGAGCCCTATTTCAGCGCCTTGTACCTGATCCGGTGGGGTTGCGCCGCTTCCTCGCCCAGGCGCTCGAGCTTGTCTTCCTCGTACTCGTGGTAGTTGCCCTGGTAGAAGTACCACTGCGAGTCGCCTTCGGCCGCGAGGATGTGGGTGCAGATCCGGTCGAGGAACCAGCGGTCGTGCGAGATGCACAGCACGGTGCCGGCGAACTCGGATAGCGCGTCCTCGAGCGCACGCAAGGTTTCGACGTCGAGGTCGTTCGAGGGTTCGTCCAGCAGCAGCACGTTGCCGCCGTCAAGGAGCG
The DNA here is from genome assembly GCA_946885905.1 of uncultured Pseudomonadota bacterium. The sequence goes on from CAMPHL010000402.1 coordinate 2,314, forward strand.
TCTTGGCGAGGTGCAGCCGCCCGCGCTCGCCGCCGGAGAGCTGGCCGGTGAGCTTCTGCTGGTCGGATCCGCGGAAGTTGAAGCGCCCGAGGTAGGCGCGCGACTGGATCTCGAATTTCCCGATGGTGAGGATGTCCTGGCCGCCGGAGATGGCCTCCCAGACGTTGTGCTTGTCGTTGAACTTGCGCGTCTGGTCCACGACCGACATCTTGGCCGTGTGGCCGATCGTGATCTTGCCGGAGTCGGGTTTCTCCTTGCCGGTGATCATGCGGAAGAGCGTCGACTTGCCCGCGCCGTTGGGGCCGATGATGCCGACGATCGCGCCCGGCGGGATCTTGAACGAGAGGTTGTCGATGAGCACGCGGTCGCCGTAGCTCTTGGTGACGTTCTCGAACTCGATCACCTCGTTGCCCAGGCGCTCGGCCACGGGGATGAAGATCTCGGCCGTCTCGTTCCTCTTCTGGTACTCGTAGTCGTTCAGCTCCTCGAAGCGCTTGAGGCGCGCCGTGTTCTTGGTCTGCTGGCCCTTCTGGTTCTTGCGCACCCATTCGAGCTCTTTCTTGATCGCCTTCTGGCGCGCGCTCTCGGTGGATTCCTCCTTCTGCAGGCGGTCGCGCTTCTGCTCCAGCCACTCGGAGTAGTTGCCCTTGTACGGGTGGCCGCGGCCGCGGTCGAGCTCGAGGATCCACTCCGCGGCGTTGTCGAGGAAGTAGCGGTCGTGCGTTACGGCCACGACGGTGCCGGGAAAGCGGGTGAGGTACTGCTCGAGCCACTCGACGCTCTCGGCGTCGAGGTGGTTCGTGGGCTCGTCCAGCAGCAGCATGTCGGGCTTGGACAGCAGCAGCCGGCACAGCGCCACGCGGCGCTTCTCGCCGCCCGAGAGCACGTCCACCTTCTGGTCCC
>CAMPHL010000403.1 GCA_946885905.1 uncultured Pseudomonadota bacterium
CCCGCCCACCGGCCAGGAACGTCACCTCGCCGATGCCGGCGCCGTCGTGCAGCACCTCGGAAAGCGTGCCCATGGGCCAGCCGCCACCCGGCAATTCGGCATCGAGGCGCTCGAAGCCCGTGGCCACGACGCGATGGGCGACGTGCTCGAGCTCGCCGCCGCGCCAGACGCCGGGGAGCTGGACAAGCTCGCTGACGGAAGAGCGCATCACCCGCCCCGTGGCCCCTTCCCTAGGGAGGGTGAAGGCCTGGAGAGGTTGCGGATCACGCCCACAGCGACGCCTTCGATGTGGAGTGGATGGCGGTCGAGGTCGAGGTAGAGCGTCTGGTAATCGGGGTTGGCGGGAATGAGCTCGGCCTTGCGGCCGCGCAGCTTGAGGCGCTTCACCGTGACGTCGTCGCCGATGCGCGCCACCACGATCTGGCCATTCCTGGCTTCGGTGGTGCGGTGGACGACGATCCAGTCGCCGTCGAGGATGCCCTCGTCGCGCATCGAGAGGCCGCTCACCTGCAGGAGGTAATCGGCGCGCGGAGTGAACAGGGCGGGATCCACCGGATAACGGCCGAGCATGTTCTCGATCGCAAGGATCGGGCTGCCAGCCGCCACCTTGCCCACGAGCGGCATGCCCCGCTCCATCACGCGAATGCCACGCGCCGCATTGGGTACGAGCTCGATCGCACCTTTCTTCGCCAGGGCGTCGAGATGCTTGAACACCGCGTTGGTGGAAGCGATGCCGAGCATCTTCGCGAGCTCGGGCCGGGAAGGCGGCATGCCGGTCTCTGCTACATATTCACGAATGATTTCAAGGATTTCCGCCTGCCGGGCGGTGAGCTGGGGTTCCATGGAGCCTCCCGGGTGACAAAGTTGTCACCATAGGTGAAAACCTTATCACCTGCGAGGAGAAAAAGGCAAGGGCTCATCCGGATGGCGGGCTACCATTCGCAGATGAAGACCTCCGCCCTGCTCGCCCTGCTCTTCCTCATCGCCGCGTGCACGCCCGCCCAGGTCCAGACAAGCGCGCGCGAGTGGGCGCAGTCGGACTGCAATCGCATCCCCGATGCCGCCGAGCGCAACCGTTGCATGGCGCGTGCGGACACTTACGGCACCGCTGGAGCCGAGCAGCGCATTCCTTCGCCCAGGTAGGCGGGCTCGACCACAAGGCGGGATCGTGCCCGGCGCCCGCGCCGACCAGAGCGCGGGCACTATAATCCGGCCAGCATGCCCCGCCAGCTATTCCGACAAGAGGCGATCGACGCCCAACGCGAGAAGTTCCTCGGCGAGGCGACCATCGCCCGCCCCGTTCCCTTCCGGGTATTCACGCTGCTCGCCGCCGGCATCGCGGTGCTGCTGATCTCCGTCGCGGTGTGGGGACAGTACCAGCGGCGCGAGCGCGTCGAGGGCTATCTCGCCCTCGACACCGGCGCCGCGCGCGTGCTGATCCCCGATGGCGGCCGCGTTGCCGAGCTCATGGTGCGCGAAGGCGACGAGGTGAAGGCGGGCGATGCGCTCGCGAAGATCTCGCTCGAGCGCTCGACGGCATCCGGCGCTTCCACGAGCGAAGCCGTCGCGGCCGAGATCCAGAGTCGCAAGGCGAGCCTCGAGCGCGAGCAGCTGCAGCTGGCGGCCATTGCCGAGCAGCAGCTCCAGCAGGCTCGCCGGCGCATCAAGGACCTCGAGAACGAGCTCGCGCAGGTCGAGCGCGAGATGAGGCTGCAGGAAACGCGGGTGAAGTCCACGCGCGAGCAGGCCGACCGCTTCAAGTCGCTCGCCGGCGAGAAGTTCGTCTCCGACGTGGCCGCAAAGCAGAAGCAGGACGAGGTGACCGACCAGGAGATCAAGCTGCAGGCGCTGCGCCGCCAGCGCGCGCAGGTCGAGCGCGACCTCGGGGCCGCGAAGCTCGAGGAGCCGCAGGTCGATATGCGCATGCGCAACCAGGACAACCAGCTTTCGCGCCAGATCAGCGAGCTGAACGAAGGCCTGTCGCAGGTCGAGGCGCGGCGCGAGACCGTGATCCGCGCGCCCATGGCGGGCATCGTCGCGAACATCGCCGTGAATAGCGGACAGTCGGTCGCCGCCGATGCGCCGCTCGCGGTCGTGTTGCCCCAGGGAAGCGGCCTGCACGTGGAGCTGCTGGTGCCGACCCGGGCGATCGGCTTCGTCACCAAGGGTGCCGAGGTGGTGCTGCGGTACGACGCCTTCCCGTACGAGCGCTTCGGCCAGTACCGCGGCGTGATCACCAATATCGGCAACAACGTCTGGACGCAGGGCGAGCGCATCGGACCGCTTTCCGCGCGCGAGCCCGTCTATCGGGTGGATGTGAAGCTCGAGCGCCAAAGCGTGGCCGCGCTCGGCCAGGAGTTTCCGTTGCGGCCGGGGATGCTGGTCAATGCGGACCTGCTGCTGGAGAAGCGCACCCTGCTCGAATGGCTCTTCGAGCCGGTGTTGCAGTTGAAGGGCCGGCTATGAGCTCCCTCTCCCCAGGGACAGGGCCTGGGAGAGGGTAATGGGCTTCCTCGCCGACCTCCTGCAACCCAAGGTCCCGGTCATCCTGCAGAGCGAGGCGCCGGAATGCGGCATCGCGTGCCTGGCGATGATCTCGTCCTTCCACGGCCATCGCACCGACCTCTCCGCGATGAGGCTGCGGCTCGCGCCATCGCTCAAGGGCGTGACGCTCAAGCACATCGCCCAGATCGCCGAGACGATGGGGCTTACCGCACGCGGCGTGCAGGTACCGCTCGAAGCGCTGGGCAAGCTGCGCCTTCCAGCGATCTTGCACTGGGACCTGAATCACTTCGTGGTGCTGACCCAGGTATCGGGTCGGAAGATCACGGTGCACGATCCGGCGCGCGGGAAACGGGTGCTCGTTCTCGACGAGGCATCGCGTCATTTCACCGGCGTGGCGATGGAGTTCACGCCTTCGGCCTCGTTCCAGGAGAAGGACGAGCGCGAGCGCGTGCGCTCCTGGCAACTGCTCGGCGTGGCATCCGGCTTCAAGGGGACGATCGCGCAGATCCTGCTCCTGTCGCTGGCGCTGGAAGTCTTCGCGCTCACGATGCCCTTCTTCCTCCAGCTCACCGTCGATCGCGTGCTGGTGGGCCGCGACCGCGACCTGTTGACGGTGCTGGGCGTGGCGTTCGCTGCCTTGATCGTGATCCAGGTCGCGGTGACGGCCGTGCGCGCGTGGGTAGGCGTCTATCTCAGCACCAACA
>CAMPHL010000404.1 GCA_946885905.1 uncultured Pseudomonadota bacterium
GCATTGTCCACCAAGAATGCCGCAGGGCGAGTGCCGAACACGTACGACTCGCTCGCGTAGCGGCTATTCCAGAATTCTGCATCGCTCGATGGCACGTCTACCTCGGCAGAGAATGTACTCCGCGGCGCCTGTCGCAGCCAGGATCGGCGATCGTGGAACGGGCATTTTTTCTGGCGCGATCGCGCAGTGGCACGTGGGTCTCGCCCGCCTGATGGGCCCGCCGCTGAAAGCCAGTCGTGATGCCGACTCAGAGCCGCGCAAGAAAGTGGTCGATCTCCACCTTGATGTCCCGGGCAATCTTGCGCACGAGCGTCGGCGCGATGTCTCGACCTTGGTGAAACGGGACTGTCGTGCCGCGCCTGCGCGCAAGAACTGGTTGGTGGCGCGAGTCAAGACGGTTCCTGCGACCTCACCGGACGTAAAGAAGAACTCCTGCTTCTCGAGAGGGCGCGCGCCACGAGCCCAGGCTTCGATCGCACTCTTATTCGATCGAAGCGCGCGGTATAGGACCCGTTCTGCCACCGGCAAAGAATCGAACGTGGATACCACCTGACGGCGCGGCTCAGCGACGAGACGTGCGCGCAAGTCGGCTTCGGATTTCGACCCCTGGCGCACCGAAGGCGTGTTCCATCCGCACACCACTGGAGCTGGTGCAGGGACCCGCTGATGAAAATGAGGTCACGGCTCGGGAGCGAGCCACTTCGGCAGTGGTAGTCGCGGGGGCCGCCGGAGCGAGGAGACGCTGCAGACGTCGTTGCGGGCGGGCGAGGAAGCGAACAGAATCGCGGGATGTTCAGTCATATCTCGCTTGGGGTGCGCGACCTCGATCGAGCCCAGGTCTTCTACGATGCAGCGTTGGAGCCGCTCGGCTTGATCCGACTGTGGCGAACGGCCCATGGCATCGGGTATGGCCCTCCGAACCCGACCGGTGACGAAAAATTGGCGCTATTTTTGAAGGCGGAGGCGGGCGTGCCGCTCGCCGCAGGGCCAGGGTTCCATCTCGCGCTGGTGGCACCGAGCGCAGAGGCGGTAGACGCCTTTCACGCTGCGGCCATCGCCAGCGGTGGACGCGATGACGGCGGCCCGGGGCGCCGGCCTCACTACGGGAAGACCTACTATGCCGCCTTCGTCCTCGATCCGGATGGTCACAAGCTGGAGGCCATGCGCTCGTAGGCGCCCGGTCGACTGATTTCGCTGCGGGCTGACGGCGTCAATTCTGAAGCTGCCGCGGCGCTCTCGCGAGGGACGGTAGACATTTGGAGCGAGGCAGTCCATGGGAAGGATCAGATGACCGACCAGGAGATTCCGTTGCACGGGGGCCGCGTCACGAACGGTGTTGTTCGAGTGGGCGATACGGTGCGGCGACCGATCGGCCCGCACTCGCCGTTCGTGCACAAGGTGCTTCGTCACCTCGAGGAGCGAGGTCTTGATTGCGTTCCGCGCTTTCTCGGCGTCGACGCGAAGGGTCGCGAAGTTCTGAGTTTTCTGCCAGGTGACGTACCCGATGAGTTGGGCAACTTCTCGGAGGTGCAGCTGGCCGCAGGAGCGCGCTTGCTGCGACGGCTGCATGATGCGGCGGCGGATTGCGAGCTGAAGGGCGCGCACGAAACAATTTGTCACGGTGACCCAGGCCCTTGTAACAGCGTATTCGTGGATGGGCTCCCCGTGGGCATGATCGATTTCGATGCAGTGCGTCCCGGTTTGCGCCGCGATGACGTGGGCTACGCTGCATGGCTGTGGCTCAGCATCGGGGACGACAGGTTTTGCCCGGAACTGCAGGGTCGGCGGCTGATCACGTTCGCGGAAGCCTATGGCGCAATCGACGTGGACGATGTCGTTCCTGCGATTCTGGCAGTCCAAGACCAATTTGCTGCTCGCGCAGGTGCACCCGCGAATGTGCGCGACTGGGCGAAGCGCTGCAGAGTATGGCTTACGGGCCATCTGGGCGAGGTAAGTCGCGGTATGCGGCGCCACTCGTAGCGGTCTAACGGATTAGCGTTTTTCGCGGCGGCGGAGCGCGACGGAGCGCGGAGACCAGTCGAGATCAGGCTGGGCCGCCGCGCCAACACGCTCGACGATCCCGAGGACGTGCTCACATCGGGCCAAGCTATCTTGGGCTGAGCTTTGCCGGGTTCACGACCCAGTGGATCGCATGGATCTGGTGGTCGTCGCACTCGATGGAGACGATGCCCACCATCTGATCACCCACCCAGAGGAGCGCGCCGGGCCAACCGTTGACGTCCACGTACTCGAAGCGGGCGTCTGCCAAGCGCCGTGCCCCACCCGAGATGCCGCGGGCCACGGCGTCGCGCCCGACGATGGGGCGAAGAGCAGTCTTGACGTTCCCGCCCCCGTCGCTGATGGCGGTGATGTCCTCGGCGAAGAGCGCCGTGAGCGCCTTCAAATCCCCGAGCCCCGCCGCGCGCACGAAGGCCGTGAGCAGCCGTTCGTGGCTCTGGCGCGAGCTGGCGAAGCGGGGCCGCTTGGCCTTCAGTTGCCGCTTTGCCCGGCTGAGCGCCTGCCGCGATGCCGCCTCGCTCGTGCCGATGATGGCGGCGATCTCCGCGTGGCTGTAGTCAAACACCTGCTGCAACAAGAACACGGCGCGCTCCAGCGGCGACAGGCTCTCGAGCAGCAGCATGAACGCCATGGAGATGGATGCGGAGTCCGGCGGCACCCGCTCGTCCCCCACGAGCGGCTCGGGGAGCCACGGCCCCGGGTACGTCTCGCGGCGCACCCGGGCGCTCTTCAGGTGATCGAGGCACAGGCGCGTCACGACCGTGGTCAGCCAGGCGCGGTCCGATTCGAGCGCGCCTGGGTCGCTCTCTCGCCAGCGCAGCCAGGCCTCCTGCACGATGTCCTCCGCCTCCGCCGCCGACCCCAGCATGCGATACGCGATCGAGAACGCGAGCGGGCGCTGTGCCTCGAAGCGCGCGGTGGGCTCCGCTCCGGCGTTCATCCAACCCGCTCGGGCCCGGGCCGGGTCACGCGCTCGGGGAGGGCCTGGAGAGTGCCGGCGCCTCTCGGCCCCTTCAGCCACACCGCGCCCAGCCCCAGCCGAGCTTCGAGCCACAGGCTGTGCACGACCGCCTTGCACACCTGCTCCTTGAAGAACGCCACGCCACGGCCCGTGAAGATTCTTTCTGTCATGACTCCGTCGCGCCGGATGAGCTGAAGCAGGCCGTCACGCCGCCCGAGGC
>CAMPHL010000405.1 GCA_946885905.1 uncultured Pseudomonadota bacterium
GTCGTACCTCGACGATTCCCGCTTCCGCTTCGACCTCCCGCTGGCGCTCGCCGGCAGCCGCCATCGCCTCGAGGTCTGGGAAGCCATGCAGCGCATCGCTCCCGGCAAGACGCGCACCTATGGCGAGCTCGCCGCGGAGCTGCGCTCCTCGGCTCGCGCGGTCGGCGGCGCTTGCGGGGCCAATCCCATTCCCGTCGTGGTGCCTTGCCATCGCATCATCGGCGCGAACCGCTCGATCGGCGGCTTCATGGGCGCGAAGGGCGAAGGCTTCGAGCTCGGCATCAAGCGCTGGCTCCTCGAGCATGAAGGCGCTATCTGAGGCCAACCGCGCGGTCCTCGACCGCTTTTCCGACGGGCTGTGGCTTGCCGACGGGCTCGCGCGCAACACGCTCGAGAGTTACCGGCGCGACCTCGCAGGATTCGCGGCCTGGCTCGGCGAGGCAAGCGGCAAGCCCTTGCTCGAAGCCGCTCCCGCCGATCTGGCGGGCCATCTCGCCTGGCAAGTCGAGTCGCGCCAGGCGCGACCCCGCACCACCGGCCGTCTCGTGTCCGCGCTCAAGCGCTTCTACCGCTTCGCGCTGCAGGAGGGATTGCGCCGTGACGACCCCACGACCGATCTCGCCGCGCCGCGCATCGGCCGCTCGCTGCCCAAGTCGATCTCCGAGGCGGAGGTGGAAGCGATCCTCGCCGCGCCCGATGTCGAAAGTCCGCAGGGCCTGCGCGACCGCGCCATGCTCGAGACGCTCTACGCAAGCGGACTGCGCGTCTCGGAGCTCGTGGGCCTGAAGACCGTGCAGGCGAGCCTGTCGGAGGGTGTCGTCCGAATCCTCGGCAAGGGCGCCAAGGAGCGCCTCACGCCGCTCGGCGAGGAAGCGGTGGATTGGATCTCGCGTTACCAGCGCGGCGCGCGCCCACGACTGCTCGGCGCGCGCAAGTCCGACGCGCTCTTCGTCACCGCCCGCGGCGGTCCCATGACGCGCCAGGCTTTCTGGGGCCTGGTCAAGCGCTATGCCGCCGCTGCCGGCGTTCGCGGGGCGATCTCGCCGCATACGCTTCGCCACGCGTTCGCCACGCACCTCATCAACCACGGAGCCGACCTGCGCGTCGTGCAGTTGCTGCTGGGCCATGCGGATATCTCCACGACGCAGATCTACACCCACGTCGCGCGCGAACGGCTGAAGTCGCTGCACCGCAAGCACCACCCGCGCGGATGATCGATCCCGCCGGCATCTCGCCCTGGCTCATGCTGGTGGCCCCCGTGGTCATCGTGGTCGCGTACACCGTGTTCGGGCTCTCGGGCTTCGGCGCGACGGCCATCAGCGTCCCGATCCTCGCGCACTTCCTGCCGGTGTCCTACCTGGTGCCGCTCGTGGCGCTGCTCGACGTGATGAGCTCGGCGCTTATCGGCATCACGCATCGCGAGCAGGTTTCGAAGGAGGAATTGAAGCGCCTCATGCCCTGGATGTTCGGCGGCTTCGTGCTGGGCGTCACGGTGCTGGTGGGCGTGCCCGACCGGCACCTGAGGCTGGCGCTCGGCGTCTTCACGGTGACGCTGGGGATCCACGGCATCCTGAACCCCACCGTCCATCGCGCGATCTCGGGCCTCTGGGCGATTCCCGCCGGCCTCGTCGGCGGCGCGGTCGCGACCATCTTCGGGGCGGGCGGTCCGATCTATGCCACCTACATGTCGGGGCGCACGCGTGACAAGGGGGTGATCCGTTCGACGATGTCCACGCTGATCGCGATCTCGGCATTTTCCCGCGGCATCGTCTACGCGGTGTCGGGCCTGCTGCTGCATGCCACGATCCTCATCGGCGCGCTGGTCCTCTCGCCGTTCGTATGGATCGGCCTGCAGCTCGGCCAGCGGATCCACACCGGGCTCACCACCGAGCAGCTCCGGCGCGCGATCGGCGCCTTGCTCGTGCTGACCGGGGCGACGCTGGTGCTTCGCGCGCTTTCCTGACATGGCGCAGACGCCCGCGACCGCCTTTCTCGCCAGGCACAAGGTGCAGTACACCGAGCACGAGTTCGAGTACGTGGAGCACGGCGGCACCGGCCACTCCTCGGCTTCGATGGGCGTACCCGAGCACCAGGTGATCAAGACGCTGGTGATGGAGGACGAGCAGGGCGACCCGCTCATCGTGCTCATGCACGGCGACCGCAAGGTCTCCACCAAGGAGCTCGCGCGCCAGGCGGGCGCCAAGCGCATCGCGCCCTGCAAGCCCGAGACCGCGACGCGCCATTCCGGCTACCTGATCGGCGGAACCTCGCCTTTCGGCACGCGCAAGCGCATGCCGATCTACCTCGAGCGCTCGGTGCTGGAACTGCCGCGGATCTACATCAACGGCGGGCGGCGCGGCTACCTGCTGGGCATGGATCCGGCCGACCTCGTCCGCCTGCTCGCGCCCACCCTTGTTGAGGTGGGCCTGCTGGAGTAGCCTCACGCCAGCTCAACCCTCGGGAGGCACGATGGCTACGACACAGGCACAAGCGGCGAACGGGGAAGCGCTGGACGCGGGGTTGCAGCTGGTCGTGCCCGGAAAATCGCTGCCCGCCGGCGCGGGGTGGGAGTGGATCTCGGGCGGCTGGCAGCTCTTCGTGCGCGCCCCGCTCATGTGGATCGTCTCGCTCGTGATCCTGTTCGTGATCGCGATCGTGCTCGCCTTCATCCCGTTCATCGGCTCGCTCGCCTTCCAGCTCATGCAATCGGTCTTCGCCGGCGGCCTCATCGCGGCCTGCCGCAACCTCGAACGCGGCGGCGACTTCGAGCTCGAGCACCTGTTCGCGGGCTTCAAGGTGCGCTTCGTGCCGCTGCTGATCGTGGGCCTCATCTTCCTGGTGGCGAGCCTGGTGCTGGTGATGCTGTTCTTCATGGTGGCGGGGCTGTCCCTGCTGCCCGCGCTCATGAGCGGGGACCCGGGCGCGATGTCCGCGGCGATGGCCGGCTCCATGATCATGATGCTGCTGGGATCGCTCTTGATGGTGGCGCTCTTCGTCCCGGTGATGGCCGCGTACTGGTTCGCACCGGCGCTGGTGATGATGCATGACATGCCGCCGGTCGACGCCATGAAGGCGAGCTTCTTCGGCTGCTTTCGCAACTTCGTGCCGTTCCTGCTCTACGGCCTGGTGATGTTCGTGGGCGCGATCGTCGCGGTGATTCCCTTCGGCCTCGGCATGCTGGTCTGGGTGCCGGTGGC
>CAMPHL010000406.1 GCA_946885905.1 uncultured Pseudomonadota bacterium
GTCGAGCGACACCCATCCGCTCTGCACCCAGTGGGGATCGAGGTTCGCCACGACCAGCACGCGGTCGTCGCCGGCCACCTTCGAGTAGCAGATGAGCATGTCGTTGTCGGTCGGGTGGAAGGCGAGGTTCCAGTCCGACTGCAGCGCCGGGTGCCGGCGGCGCAGCCCGTTGAGCGTGGCCATCAGCGGCGCGAGGCTGTCGGGGCGGTCGAGGTCCCAGTGGCGCAGCTGGTACTTCTCGCTGTCGAGGTACTCCTCGGAATGCGGCTCGCGCGGGCGGTTGTCGCCCAGCTCGAAGGCCGGCCCGTACATGCCGTAGCTCGCCGCGAGCGTGGCGGCCAGGACCAGGCGGATGCGGAACGCTTCCAGCGGCGCATTCTGCAGGTGGTAGGGCAGGATGTCGGGCGTGTTCGGCCAGCAGTTCGGGCGGAAGTATTCGCGCGAATCCGACGACGCGAGCTCGGTGAAGTAATCGACCAACTCCGCCTTGGTCGTGCGCCAGGTGAAATACGTGTACGACTGGGTGAACCCCAGCTTCGCGAGCCGGTGCATCACCCGCGGCCGCGTGAAGGCTTCCGCCAGGAAGATCGTGTCGGGGTAGGCGCGCTTCACCTCGCCGATCACCCATTCCCAGAAGGCGAAGGGCTTGGTGTGCGGGTTGTCGACGCGGAACGCGGCGATGCCTTCCTTCGCCCAGAAGAGGAACACGTCGCGCAGCTCCTCCCAGAGCGATTTCCACGCCGGCGTGTCGAAGTTCAGGGGATAGATGTCCTGGTACTTCTTGGGCGGGTTCTCGGCGTACTGGATGGTCCCGTCGGGGCGCTTGGCGAACCACTCGGGGTGCTGCGTGACCCACGGATGGTCGGGCGCGCACTGGAACGCCATGTCCAACGCGATCTCCATGCCGCGCGCGCGGCTCGCCATGACGAGGTGGCGGAAATCCGCAGCCGTGCCGAGCTCCGGGAGGATGGCCGTGTGGCCGCCTTCGGCGGCACCGATCGCCCAGGGGCTGCCCACGTCGCCCTCGGTAGCGATGACGGCATTGTTCCTGCCCTTGCGCTTCTCGCGCCCGATGGGATGGATGGGCGGGAGGTAAAGGACGTCGAAGCCCATCGCCGCGATCTCGTCCAGGCGCTCGTCGAGGTCCTCGAAGGTGCCGTGGCGTCCCGGCTCGGAGGAGCAGGAACGCGGGAAGATCTCGTACCACGTGCTGAAGCGCGCGCGGACCCGGTCCACCTGGACCGCGTAGACCGCGCTGCGGGCGAGCCCGTCGCGCGGCTCGTGCGCGCGCGCGAGCTGGAAGAGCTTCGCGTCGCCGGCGGCGGCGCGCAGCCGCTCCACGTCCGGTTCGGTGCGCAGGATCGTGGCGAGCGCCGCCAGGTCGCGGCACTCCTCCTCGGGAATCTCGCATCGCGCGATCAGCTCGGCGCCCATGCGCGCGGCGAGCCGGATGTCGTCGGGCTCCACGCGGCGCGCGAATTCCTCGCGCCAGTGCGTGAGGTGGTCGACCCAGGCGAGGACCTGGTACTCCCAGCGGCCGAGCTCGTCCACGCCGAACGACGCGCGCCACTGGTCGTTGCCGAGGTGCTCCATCGCGGCCTCGTGCCATTCGCCATCTGGGCCGCGAAAGCGCACCGCGCATGCGACCAGCTCGTGCCCGTGCGCGAAGCAGGCGGCGGTCACCTCCACCCATTCGCCGACCACGCGCTTGGCCGGAAAGCGGCCGCCATCGACGCGCGGCCGCACGTCCTCGACGACGGCGAACTGGGTGCCGTTGTAGGGGATACCCTCCCCCTGCCCCCTTCCAACGGAGGGGCCGGGGAGGGGTTCCATCCTCTTCGTCACCCTTCCTCCGGCACGAACATCACCACCCCCAGGGGCGGCAGCGTGAGCAATGCCGAGTGCGGGCGGCCGTGCCACGGCGCCGGCTCGCTCTGCACGCGGCCCATGTTGCCGACGCCGCTTCCGCCGTAGGGCGGCGCGTCGCTGTTGAGCACTTCACGCCACGCGCCCGCGAGGGGAAGGCCGACCCGGTAACCGTGGCGCGCAACCGGGGTGAAGTTGCACGCGACCAGCACCGGTGCGTCGTTGTCGCCGCGGCGCAGGAACGTGAGCACGCTGTTGTCGCTGTCGTTGGCGTCGATCCACTCGAAGCCTTCGGGCGAGAAGTCGCGCTCGTGCAAGGCCGCGTACGACCGATAGGTGCGGTTCAAGTCCGCGACCCAGCGCTGGATCCCGCGGTGGTCGTCCAGGTCGGTGAGGTGCCAGTCGAGCGCGAGGTCGTGGTTCCACTCGCGCCATTGGCCGAATTCGCCGCCCATGAAGAGCAGCTTCTTCCCGGGGTGCGCCCACATCCAGCCGAGCAGCAGGCGCAGGTTGGCGAGCTGCTGCCAGCGGTCGCCGGGCATCTTCGAGACGAGCGCGCGCTTGCCGTACACGACCTCGTCGTGCGACAGCGGCAGCACGAAGTTCTCCGAGAACGCGTACCAGAGCGAGAACGTGAGCTCGTTGTGGTGGTAGCGGCGGTGGATGGGATCGTGCTTCGCGTAGTCGAGGGTGTCGTGCATCCACCCCATGTTCCACTTCATGCCGAAGCCCAGGCCGCCCGCGAAGACGGGGCGGGATACCGACGGCCACGCGGTGGATTCCTCGGCGATCGTGAGCGTGTCGGGGTACTCGCGCCCGACGGCGATGTTGAGGTGCTTCAGGAACTCGATCGCCTCGAGGTCTTCCTTGCCGCCGTAGGCGTTCGGCACCCACTCGCCGGGCTGGCGCCCGTAGTCGAGGTAGAGCATCGAGGCCACCGCGTCCACGCGCAGCGCATCGATGTGGTAGCGGTCGAGCCAGAAGAGCGCCGAAGAGAGCAGGAAGGCGCGCACCTCGTGGCGGCCGTAGTTGAAGATGCTGCTCTTCCACTCGGGATGGAAGCCGCGGCGCGGGTCGGCGTGCTCGTAGAGCCAGGTGCCGTCGAAGCGCGCGAGCGCGTGGCGGTCGTCGGGGAAGTGCGAGGGCACCCAGTCGAGGATCACGCCGATGCCGGCCTGGTGCAGCGTGTCGATCAGGAACATGAAGTCCTGTGGTGAGCCGTAGCGCGAGGTGGGCGCGAAGTAGCCGGTGGTCTGGTAGCCCCAGGATCCGTAGAACGGGTGCTCGGTCATGGGCATGAGCTCCACATGGGTGAAGCCCATGCTC
>CAMPHL010000407.1 GCA_946885905.1 uncultured Pseudomonadota bacterium
CAGTCGAGCCGCTCGCCTGCCCCCCGGTGGAAAAGCCTGTGTGCCCGGAGCCCACGCCCGCCACGCCCGCAACCCCAACTCCACCCGTCGATTATCGCGGCCGCCTGCGGGCAGCGTCATGGATGGATTTGCCGATGTGGAGGCACGAGCCGGTGCGTCCGGCGCTCGAAGCGTTCGCACGCGGCTGCCCCATGCTCGAGAAGGTCGAGGCGTGGAAGGGCGTGTGCGCCGGCGCCCAGTCGGTCCTCGGCGAGGGCGGCGAGCGGGAAGCGGCCGCGTTCTTCGAGCTCAACTTCGAGCCTTACCAGGTCGTGAATGCCGACGAGTCGACCTCGGGCATGGTGACCGGCTACTACGAGCCGCTGCTCTTCGGCAGCCGCAGGCGCACCCACCGCTACCGCTATCCGCTCTATGCCGCACCGCCTGACCTGCTCACCATCGACCTCTCGACCGTTTATCCCGAGCTCAAGCACCGGCGGTTGCGCGGACGCCTCGAGGGCAACCGCGTGGTGCCCTACGCCGCGCGGGGCGAAATCGAGCAGGATCCCGCGCCCCTCAAGGGCCACGAGCTGGTCTGGGTGGACGACCCGGTCGACGCCTTCTTCCTCCACATCCAGGGCTCCGGCCAGGTCCAGCTCGAGAATGCCGAGCGGCTGCGGCTCGGATACGCGGACCAGAACGGCCATCCCTTTCGTTCCCTCGGCGCCCTGCTCATCCGGCGCGGGGAGCTTGCGCCCGAGCGCGCCTCGATGCAGGGAATCAAGGACTGGGCGAGGCGCAATCCGCGCAAGGTCCGGGAGTTCATGAACGCCAATCCGAGCTACGTCTTCTTCCGCGAGCTGCCGGGAGATCTTCCGGGTCCGATCGGATCGCTCGGCGTGCCGCTCACCGCCGAGCGCTCGATCGCGGTCGACCCGCGCGTGGTTCCGCTGGGCGTGCCGGTCTACCTTGCGACGACGTGGCCGAACACGGCCGACCCGCTCCAGCGCCTCATGGTCGCGCAGGACACGGGCGGGGCAATCGCGGGCGGCGTGCGCGCCGACTTCTTCTGGGGCTTCGGCGACCCCGCGGGCGCGCTCGCCGGGAAGATGCGGCAGGCAGGCCGCATGTGGGTGCTGCTGCCGAAGAGCTATACGCCGCCGAATCCGCCCGCGGCGCAGCCAGCCCAGTGAGGCGCTAGTTCGAAGAGACCTTCGCGGCCGGCTTGGTGGCGCCGAGCTTCTTCTCGAAGTCCGCCATGCTGATCGCGCCCGGGACTCGTTCGCCGTCCTCGAAGAAGATCGTGGGCGTTCCGGTAATCCGCTTGCCCTTGCCGAACTCGAGGTTCTTGTCGATCGGCGTGGCACAGGCGGTCTGCGTCGGCAACGCGAGGTCGCGCACCATGTAGTCGAGCCAAGCCTTGCCGCGATCCGGGGCGCACCACACGGCCTTCGACTTCACCACCGAGTCGGGCGCGAGGATCGGGTACAGGAAGAGATACACGGTGATGTCGTTCACGCCGATCAGGTCGCGCTCGAAGCGCTTGCAGTAGCCACAGTTGGGATCGGCGAAGATCGCCACGCGGCGCGAGCCGTTGCCGCGGACGATCTTCACGGCATTGTCGAACGGCAACGAATCGAAGGCCACCCGGTTCAGGTGCCGCATGCGCAACTCCGTGACGTTCTCACGAGTCTTCATGTCCACGATCGAGCCCAGCACCAGGTAGCTCACCTTGTCGTCGGTGTAGAAGATCTCGCTGCCCACGACGACTTCCCACAGGCCGCCATAGGGCACCTTGCGGACCACGTCCACGGTGGCTTCGGGGATCTTTTTCTTGACCTCGGCCTTCACCCGCTCGGCGGCGGCATCCTGCTGCGCGAAAACGGGCGCGGCCAGGACGAGGGAGACCAGAAGTGCTGCGAAGGTGGGAAGCCGTTTCATCTGTAAGACCTGGGGGAAATGCATTGGATGAATTATCGCACCGCGCGTTCAGCGAGTGCGCCCTTGATCCACGATTGGCGCTCGACGATATCGAGGCCCGCATTGCGCAGCCAGGAGGCGCCCGGCGCGCCCGACGAGAACAGCCGGTCGAGGCCGTCGGTCACGAACTGCATCGCGGTCACGTCCTCGCGCCGCGCGCGCGCATACCGGCGCAGGACACGCAGGTCGCCGGGCCGCTCGAGCGGGGTGCGGCCCGCGAGCACCTCGGCCAGCGCGCGCGCATCCTGGAACCCGAGGTTCACGCCCTGGCCGGCAAGCGGATGCACGCCGTGCGCGGCATCCCCGATCAACGCGACGCCGGGGCCGACGGTCCGCTCCACACGGATCATGCGCAGCGGAAAGCGCGCGGTCCGCGAGAGTAGCCGGAGGTCACCGAGCACCGCGGCCCCGGCATCGCGCACTCGCGCTTCGAACCGCGGCGCGTCCAGCGCGAAAAGCTCGCCCGCCACGGCATCGGGCGCCGACCAGACGATCGAAATGCGGCGGCCCGGAAGCGGAAGCCACGCGAGCACGCCGTCCACCCGGAACCATTGGCGCGCGACATGGCCATGGTCGCGCTCGGTTTCGAAATTGGCCACGACCGCCGTTTCGGCGTACGGCGTCTGCTCGACCGGGGCTCCGAGGCAGGCGCGGATCCTCGAATCCGGGCCGTCGGCTCCCACGAGCAGCGCCCCCTCGATGGCCGAACCGTCGGCGAGCACGATGCGCGCGCCCTCCTCGCTCGCCTGGAAGGTCTCGATCTTCGCGCCACGCGCAATGGAAGCGCCGATGCTCGATGCCTGCTCCTCGAGCGCGCATGCGAGGCGGCCGGCCTCCGCGATCCATGCCAACACCGCTCCGGGTCGCGCCGAGAACGAAAGGCGCGCGCCCGCATCGCCGAACACCTCCATGCGCCGCACCGGCGTGAGCCGTGCCGGGTCCATGCGCTCCCACGCGCCGGAGTCGCGCAACATCGAGCGCGTGCCCGCGCTCAGCGCGAAGATGCGCACGTCGTAGTCTTCCCCCGGAGCCCCGGACGGGGGCGCCACATCGATCACGTGCGGCGCCATGTCGGCGCATGCGCAGGCGAAGGCGAGGCCCACGGGTCCCGCCCCCGCAACCAGGATGCGCGGTGCGGTCACCGGTTGGGCGCGCCGTGGATCATGCGCTCGGCGAGCAACCGCCGCGCCTGGTTCTCCTGCACGTCCAGCCCGGTGCGGGCG
>CAMPHL010000408.1 GCA_946885905.1 uncultured Pseudomonadota bacterium
GGGGTGCCTTCCCGGAAGTATCCACAGCAGGGGAAAGCGGGAATCAGAGGAATCAGGGGAATCAGAGGAAAACCTTGGGGGCCTTCGTGCTCTGGATAGACGAGCCTCGAATGACCAGCCTGTTTTTCCCTGGTTCCCCTGATTCCTCTGATTCCCGCTTTCCCCTGCTTCACCCTGGTTCACCGAGCGCCTGGTCGATGTCGCCGATCAGGTCGTCCACGTTCTCGATCCCGACCGAGAGGCGGACGAGATCGGCGGGACATCGCGTTCCGGGGCCTTCCACGCTTGCGCGGTGCTCGGCCAGGCTCTCGACCGAGCCCAGCGAGGTCGCACGCTTGAAGACCTCGAGGCGGGCCGTAAACCTCCTCGCCGCGTCCTCGCCGCCGCGAACGCGCAGCGAAAGCATGCCGCCGAAGCCGCCGCGCATCTGGCGCGCTGCGATGGCGTGATTGGGATGCGAAGCGAGCCCCGGGTAGAGCACGTGCGAGAGGCGCGCATCGGCTTCGAAGCGGTGCGCGATGGCGAGCGCGCTCGAGCACGCGGCCGCAACCCGCAGGTGAAGCGTGCGCATGCCGCGTAACAGCAGCCACGCCTCGAAAGGACCGAGCACCGCACCCCCGCCGCCGCGGACATAACGGATGCGCTGCCAGAGCCCGTCGTCGGCCGCCGAGGCGAGCGCCCCGGCGATGACGTCCGAATGTCCGTTGAGGTACTTCGTGGCCGAGTGCATCACGATGTGGGCGCCCAGCTCGATCGGGCGGGTCAGCATCGGCGTGGCCACGGTCGAATCGACCGCGAGCACGGCGCCGACCTCGCGGGCGAGCTCGGCCGCGGCGCCGATGTCGGTGATGTCCCAGGTCGGGTTGGCCGGCGTCTCGATCCAGATCAGCCTGGGCTTCGATCCCCGCGCCTTGGCCACGAGGTCGGGAAGCGACGCGTTGTCGTAGAACTCGACCCGCAACCCCCAAGGCACGGCGAACTCGAGCAGCCAGTTGCGCAATGCCCAGTACATGTTGCGCGGCACGAGCGCGGTATCGCCCGCTTCGAGCGACTGGAAGAGTGCCGCCGCGGCCGCCTGGCCAGAAGAGAAGAGCAGCGCCGAGTGCGCGTGCTCGAGCGCCGCGATCAGGGCCTCGGCCTGGTCGTAGCCGGGATTGTCCGCGCGCGAATAGACGCGTCCGCCCGGATAGTCGCCCGCTCCGCCGCGCTCGTAGGTGGTGGAGGCGTGGATCGGCGGAACGATTTCCTTGTAGGGCTCGCAGACGCGGCCCAGTCCCTGGGCAGCCAGCGTTTCGGGATTCAGCGGCGCATTGTCCATGGCAATCGGGATTCTGGCCCATTCCGCCCGCTGCCGCTGCGCCTCGGCTGGTAGCATTGTTCCCAACATGGCACGCGAGCGCGCAAGCGCAAGGAACAACCCGGGGCGCTCTCGCCTGCTCGTCGTCTCGAATCGGCTTCCGTTCGCAATGCGGCCCGGGCCGAGGGGACGATGGACCGCCGAGCCCGGCAGCGGCGGCCTCGTGACCGCGCTCCTGCCGGTGTTGCGCAACCGCGGCGGCATCTGGTTCGGATGGGCGGGCGTGCCCGGGCCCGCCGCCCCCATGCGCAGCGCGCTGTCGGCCGCGGGCCGCGAGGCGGGCTGCGAGCTCGAGGCGATCTCGCTCACGGCCGAGGAAGTGCGCGCCTTCTACCACGGCTTCTCGAACGAAGTCGTGTGGCCGCTCTTCCACGACATGTCCTCGCTCTGCAACTTCGATCCGCTCTACTGGAAGGCCTACCAGTCGGTGAACCGCAAGTACGCGCGCGCCGTGGCCTCCAGGACCGTCGCGGGCGATTTCGTCTGGGTCCACGATTACCACCTGATGAACGTCGCGGCGCAGATGCGGGCCGCGGGCTCCCGCGCCCCGGTGGGGTTCTTCCTGCACATTCCTTTCCCCTCCCCCGACGTCTTCTCCAAGCTGCCCTGGCGAGCGCCGCTGCTGCGCGCGCTGCTGCGCTACGACCTGGTCGGCTTCCAGACGGTGCACGACCGGCGCAACTTCACCGCCTGCCTTCGCCTGCTGAAGGAAGATGTCCACTTCGAGGCGCGCGGGTCGGTGGTCACCGTGAGGACGGCGGATTCCCGCACCCGCGTCGGCGCCTTTCCGATCAGCATCGACTACAACGCGTTCCTGCGCTCCGCGGCCGCCCCGGAAGTGGCCGCCAAGGCGCGCGAGCTGCACGCGCTGCTTCCGCGCCGGCGGCTCGTGCTCGGCATCGACCGGCTCGACTACACCAAGGGCATCGCGTTGCGGCTGCAGGCCTTCAAGGCGCTGCTCGAGCGCTATCCCTCGATGCGCGAAAAGGTCTCGCTCATCCAGGTGGTCGTGCCGAGCCGCGAGGACGTGCCCGAGTACGCCCGCATGAAGACCGAGATCGAGCAGCTCGTCGGCCGCATCAACGGCGCCTTCGCGCGCCCCGGCGGCTGGGTGCCGGTCTGGTACGAATACCGCAGCCTCGCCCCGCTGGAGCTGCTCGCGTACTACCGCGCCGCGGACATCGCGCTCATCACGCCGCTCAAGGACGGCATGAACCTCGTGGCCAAGGAGTATTGCGCCTGCAGCATCGAGGAGGACTGCGTGCTCATCCTCTCCGAGTTCGCCGGTGCCGCGGAGCAGCTCGGCAACGGCGCCCTGCTGGTGAACCCGCACGACGTCGAGGGCGTGGCGGCGGCGATCCGCGCGGCCTACGCGATGTCTTCCGAGGAGCGCACTGCGCGCATGCGGGCGATGCGCCGCTCGATACGGCGCGAGGACGTTTTCGACTGGGTCGATTCATTCCTGCGCGAATCCGGGCGACAATACGGCCGATGATGCCGTTGAACGATCGGTTCGACCTCGCGCGGTTCTTCGCGCGGCTGCGAGCGGCGCGCGAGCGCGTGCTGCTCCTCGACTACGACGGGACGCTCGCGCCCTTCCACATGGACCCGCGCCTGGCGCTTCCGTATCCGAACGTCTGCACCGTCCTGCGGCGCGTGCTGGCGGTCCCGCGCACCCGCATCGTGATCGTGAGCGGGCGGCGGATCGAGGACCTGCGCGCGCCGCTCGCCATGGTGCCGCACACCGAGGTGTGGGCTTCCCACGGCTGGGAATGGATCTCGCGCGGCGGGTTCGACCGCCATACCCCCGCGGCGCACGTGCGC
>CAMPHL010000409.1 GCA_946885905.1 uncultured Pseudomonadota bacterium
CCTCCCGCACCGTCCAGGTCGATCGCATCGTGGCGGTCGTGAACGACGAGGTGATCACGTCCAACGACCTCAACGAGCGCGTGAACCTGGTGACCCGCCAGATCCAGCGGCAGGGCGGCCAGGTGCCGGGCGCCGAGGCGCTTTCCCGCCAGATCCTCGAGCGCCTGATCAACGACCTCGTGCAGACGCAGCTCGCCAAGGAAACCGGCATCAGGGTGGACGACGCGACGCTCGATCGCACGATCGAACGCATCGCCCAGGAGAACAACCTAGCGCCCGCGGCCTTCCGCGCCGCGCTGGAGCGCGACGGCATCCGCTACCCGCGCTTCCGCGAGGACATCCGCTCGGAGATCATGCTCGCGCGCCTGAGGGAGCGGGAGATCGACAACCACGTCGTGGTCACCGATGCCGAGGTCGAGACGGAGATCGCGCGCGAAGCGCGCGAGGCGTCCAGCGACTCGGAGTACAACCTCGCCCACGTGCTGGTGGTCGTGGCCCCCCAGTCCAACCCGCAGCAGATCGACCAGCGCCGGCGGCGCGCGCTCGCCGCGCTCTCGGAGCTGCGCCAGGGAACCAATTTCGCGCAGGTGGCCGCTACTTATTCCGACGCGCCGGACGCCTTGCAGGGCGGTGTCCTCGGATGGCGGGCGTCAGGGCGGCTCCCGCAGGCGTTCCTCGCCGAGGTCGCGAAGCTCAAGCCTGGCGAGGTGAGCGACATCATCCGCAGCCCCAACGGCTTCCACATCGTGAAGTTGATCGACAAGCGCGGCCGCGCGGCCGCGGCCGGGGGTGTGCAGCAAACAAGGGTGCGCCACATCCTGTTGCGCGCCCGCGAGGGCCTTAACGACGAGCAGGCGCGGCAGCGCCTTGCCGCAATGCGCGAGCGCATCGTTTCCGGCGGCGCGGACTTCGGCGAGCTCGCGAAGCAGAATTCGGAGGACGCGAGCGCCTCGAAGGGTGGCGAGCTCGGCTGGATCGCTCCCGGCGACACGGTGCCGGAATTCGAGCGCGTGATGAACGCGCTGAAGGACGGCGAAGTGAGCCAGCCCACGCAGACGCCTTTCGGCTGGCACCTCGTGCAGGTCCAGGAGCGCCGTTCCGAGGAGCTTTCGGCGGACCGCAAGAAGATCGCGGCGCGCCAGGCCATCCGGTCGCGCAAGGCCGACGAGGCCTACCAGGACTGGGTGCGCCAGATGCGCGACCGCGCCTTCGTCGAGAACCGCTACGACGAGCGCTGACCTTTCGCTGGTCGCGCTGACCACCGGAGAACCCGCCGGGATCGGCCCCGACCTGTGCGCGCTCATCGCGCGGGAGCGTTTTCCCGGACGGGTCGTGCTCCTGGGCGATCCCGGGGTGCTTGCGGAGCGCGCCCGAATGCGCGGCCTGGCGTTCGAGGTCCCCGAATTCGCCTCGCGGACCAGCGCGCCGGCCGTCTCCCTGCTTCCCATCCCCGCAGCGGCCGCGGTCGTCCCCGGGCGCCTCGATCCCGCCAATGGGCGCCACGTGCTGGCGCTGCTGGACCGGGCGATCGACGGCTGCCTCGCAGGCGAGTTCGACGCCGTAGTGACCGCACCCGTGCACAAGGGTGCGATCAATGACGCGGGGGTCCCCTTCAGCGGCCATACCGAGTACCTCGCCGAGCGCACTCGCACCGGCCACGTGGTGATGATGCTGGTTGGCGGCGGCATGCGCGTGGCGCTTGCGACCACGCACATTCCGCTGGCGGAGGTGTCGCGCGCGATCACCCGCGAATCGCTGGAGCAGACACTGCGAATCCTCGATTCGGACCTGCGCAAACGCTTCGGCATCGCCCGGCCGCGCATCCTCGTGGCGGGCCTGAACCCGCACGCGGGCGAATCGGGCTACCTGGGGCGCGAGGAGATCGACGTCATCGCTCCCGCGATCCGGGAGCTTGCCGCCGAAGGCATGGCCGTATCGGGCCCCTACCCCGCCGACACGCTCTATACGCCGGATACGCTCTCGCGCGCAGATGCCACTCTCGCGATGTTCCACGACCAGGGCCTGCCCGTGCTCAAGCACGCCTCCTTCGGCCGCGGGGTGAACGTGACGCTGGGCCTGCCGATCGTCCGTACCTCCGTCGATCACGGCACGGCGCTCGACCGGGCCGGAACCGGCGAGATCGACGCCGGGAGCCTGCGCGAGGCGATCGCGCTTGCGTTCGAGCTTGCCGCGCGCCGCCAGGGGCCTCGGTGACGATCGCGAAACGCAACCGGCGCGGTGTCGGCCCTGGTCGCTCCGCCGGGTCGCATCCCCGCAAGCAGGGCGCCTGCGCCTCTGGAATGATCTAGCCCCGCGATGCTGCCGCGCCCGCGCAAGCGCTTCGGCCAGCACTTCCTTACCGACCGGCATTACTTGCGGCGCATCGTGGAAGCGATTGCTCCCTCGAAGGGCGAGGCGCTGGTCGAGATCGGCCCCGGGACCGGGCTGCTCACCGCGGAGCTCGCGCCGCGCACCGACCGGCTGCACGTGGTGGAGATCGACCGCGACCTCGCGGCCGCCCTGCGGAACCGCTTCTCCCCGGACCAAGTCACAGTGCACGAAGGCGACGCGCTGGATTTCGATTTCGCGACGCTGCCCGCGCCGCTGCGGGTAGTGGGCAACCTGCCCTACAACGTCTCGACGCCGATCCTTTTCCGCATCGCCGCGCTCGAGAAGCGCATCCGGGACTGCACCTTCCTGCTGCAGAAGGAGGTGGTGGACCGCATGGTCGCAGCTCCGGCCACGCCCGAATACGGGAGGCTGTCGGTGATGCTGCAGTACCGCTTCGCCATGGATTCGCTCTTCGACGTGCCTGCCGGCGCCTTTACGCCCCCGCCCAAGGTGGAATCGAGCGTGGTTCGCATGCGGCCGCTCGGCGCCGATCGCCCCGGCGCCCGGGACGAAGCTCTCTTCGAGAGGCTGGTGGCCGCCGCTTTCTCCCAACGGCGGAAAACCTTGCGCAACGCGGCGGCCGCGGTGGCTGGCCCCGAAGCTTTCACGCGCGCGGGCATCGATCCCGGCCGGCGCGGCGAAACGCTGTCCGTGGCCGAATTCATCTCGCTTTGTAACGCGATCGGCTGAGTCGCTCGCGTACAATTGCGCGTCCCTGGAATGAGCCAACGATGAAGAACGGCAAGCCTTTTCCCATCCCGGTGCGCGCGAAGCCCGCAGTGA
>CAMPHL010000410.1 GCA_946885905.1 uncultured Pseudomonadota bacterium
TCCTGAGGCCACTCGTTGCGCTCGACATGAAGGCGATCAAGCTCGGCGCCTCGGAGAAGGTCGAGGCGCTCGACCGGCTCCTCGTCGCCACGGGTGCCGACGAGGATGCCCTTTCCGTCGCCACCGTCGTGTCGAAGCGCCAGTTCGCGGGCTACTGGGAGTACCTCATCGACGGCGCGATCTTCACTTCGCCCCCGCGTCCCGACTTCGGCGGCGCGGCGCTCATCAACAAGGAGGGCGAATTGGTCGGGATCGGCTCGCTCTTCGTGATGGACGCGGTCACCAAGGGCGAGCGGTTGCCCGGCAACATGTTCGTACCGATAGACCTCCTGAAGCCGGTGCTCGACGAGATGATCGCCACCGGCAAGCAGAAGGGCGCGACACGGCCATGGATCGGGCTGAACTCCGTCGAGGAGGATGGACGGCTCAAGGTGATCCGCGTCTCCGCCGATAGCCCGGCCGAGCAGGCCGGCATCGAAGCGGGCGACATCGTCCTGTCGCTCGGCGGCAAGAAGATCGACAACCAGGCCGATTTCTACCGGCGCCTCTGGGCCTCGGGTGCGCCGGGCGTGGAAGTCACGCTCAAGGTGCTCAAGGGCGTCGAAGTGGTCGACGTGAAGGTGCGCTCGATCGACCGCGCGGAGAACATCCGCAAGAAGCCGACGATCTGAAGCGATCGGTCGATCGGCCGCGCTTCATTTCGCCGTGGGAGTGAAGGTCCACACCCACTTGTCGTTCAGCGACCCCATGACGATCGACTTGCCGTCCGGCGAGACCTTGATCGTCGACACGTTCGCGAGCTTGGCCATGGCGAGCATCATCGGATCGGGCGGCGCGATGTGCTCCTTCACCTCCTTCGTCGCCCCCTTGTAGGTCTTCAGGTTGTTGCTGCAGGCCTCCGCCACCTGGGTCTGCGGATGGATGCGCTTGCCGACGAGCTCGAGGGCAGTCCTCGGCCCCTGCGGCTGGCGGATCTCGACCACGTCGAAGTGCTCGTACGTGCCGTTGATCTTGCCGGTGGGACATTGCTTCTTTCCCTTCGAGAGCTTGTCCACACCCTGGACGTTGGTGGCGCTCCCGGTCTCGTTGGTGATCGTCGGCTTGCCGACGATCACACCCTTCTCCTTGTCCCAGTCGAAGGAAAGGCGCACGCGATCTGTCACGTCGGCGTAGAGATCGGCGTCGGCCGCGGGGATCTGGTGGCCCTTGAGCGTGATCTCGCCCACCACCTCGTAGTGGACGATCTTCACCTTTTCCCAGCGTTGCATGACCGCCATGTCCGGCATTTGCGCGAAGGCGCCGGCGGCGAAAGCGCAGGCGAGGCCTGCGAGGATGCGTGCGATACGGGGGATGTGGGGGCTCATGGCCCCGGCATCATGCCCGCACGGCGGCTTTCTTGTCCACGAAGGACTGCCCACCGCCGTAACTCTTCAGCGGCTCCAGCGTCCCGCCCTTCGTGACCTTCACCGCGCAGTACTTGAGCTCGGCGATCTTGCCGAACGGATCCAGCGCCGGGTTGGTGAGCAGGTTCGCCGCCGCCTCGTAGAACGCGAACGGGATGAAGACGGCCCCACGCGGAGTGCCGTCGTCGGCGCGCGCGGTGAGCGCGATCTGCCCGCGGCGCGAAGCCACGGTGATCACGTCGCCGGGCCTCGCGTCGATGGCATCCAGGTCCAGCGGGTGCAGCGAGACCACGGCTTGCGGCTCGATCGCGTCGAGCACGGAGGCGCGGCGCGTCATCGAGCCCGTGTGCCAGTGCTCAAGCTGGCGACCGGTGATGAGGATGAACGGATACTCGGCATCGGGACGCTCGTTCGCCGGGATGATGTCGGCGGGCACGAACGTCGCGCGTCCATCCTTGGTCGGGAAGTTCTCGGTGAACACCACCGAGGCGCCGGGATCGTCCTCGGTGCGGCACGGATACGTGACGCTCGACTGCGCCTCGACGCGATCCCAGGTGATGCCGGTGATGGAATTCATCGCCTGGCGCATCTCCTCGTAGACCTCGGCGACACCGCTTTCAGGCCCGTTGTAGTTCCAGCCGCAGCCCAGCCGGTTGGCGAGCTGTTGGATGATCCAGAGGTCCTGGCGCGCATCGCCGGGCATGTCGAGCGCCCTGCGGCCCATCTGCACCATGCGGTCGGTGTTGGTGACGGTGCCGGTCTTCTCCG
Source organism: uncultured Pseudomonadota bacterium (assembly GCA_946885905.1). Next base: position 2,172 of record CAMPHL010000410.1, read on the forward strand.
GCCACGCGGAGGCGGGCAGCACCACGTCCGCGAGATAGGCCGTCTCGGTGAGGAAGATGTCCTGCACCACGAGCATGTCGAGGCTCGCGAGGCCTTCGCGCGCGTGGTGGGCGTTCGGATCGGACATCGCCGGGTTCTCGCCCATCACGTACATGCCCTTGATCTTCCCTTCGCAGGCGGCATCCATGATCTCGACCACCGTGAGGCCCGGCTTGTGGTCCAGCTCCTTGCCCCAGAATTTTTCGAAGCGCGCGATCGCCTCCGGGCTGTCCACGCGCTGGTAATCGGGATACATCATGGGGATGAGGCCCGCGTCCGACGCCCCCTGCACGTTGTTCTGCCCCCGCAGCGGATGCAGTCCCGTTCCGGGCCGGCCGATCTGGCCCGTCATGAGCGTGAGGGCGATGAGGCAGCGCGCGTTGTCGGTGCCGTGCACGTGCTGCGAAACCCCCATGCCCCAGAGGATCATCGAGCCCTTGGAGGTGGCGAAGGCGCGCGCCACCTCGCGGATCGTCCCGGCGGGAATGCCGCACAGGGGCGCCATCTTCTCGGGGCTGAAGTCCTTCGCGTTTTCCTTCAGGGCCTCGAAGTTGCTGGTGCGCGTGCGGATGAACTCCTGGTCGGCAAGCCCCTCCTCGAGGATGGTGTGGATCATGGCGTTCAGCAGCGCCACGTCCATGTCGGCCGTGAACTGGAGGTTGCGCCATGCATGGCGCGAGAGGTCGTTGCGGCGCGGGTCGGCCACGACGAGCCTGGCGCCCCGCTCGACGGCGTTCTTGATGAACGTCGCCGCGACCGGATGGTTCGAGGTCGGATTCGCGCCGATGAGGAAGATCACCTCGGCGTGCTGCACGTCGGAGACCTGGTTCGACACCGCCCCCGAGCCCACGCCTTCGAGCAGCGCCGCCACCGACGAGGCGTGGCACAGGCGCGTGCAGTGGTCGACGTTGTTGGTGCCGAAGCCGGTGCGCACCAGCTTCTGGAACAGATAGGCTTCCTCGT
>CAMPHL010000411.1 GCA_946885905.1 uncultured Pseudomonadota bacterium
GTAGCGCATCCCGGGATCGCGATGCGTCGCGCGCGCGAAGATCACGTCCATCATCGGCGGCACTTCGGGCCGCGCCCGGCTGGGCGCAGGCAGGTTGCCGAGCATGATGCGCGTGGCGAGCGCCGCGGGCGAGTCCGCGGTGAAGGGCAGCGCGCCCGCCAGCAGCTTGTAGAGCATGATGCCCATCGAATACATGTCCGACTTCATCGAGGCGGGCCGGCCCTCGATCTGCTCGGGCGCCATGTACGCGGGCGAGCCTACGACCATGGCGCGGGTTGAGTCGAACGCGAGGTTCGAGAACGCGACGCCGAAATCGGCCACCTTGGCCTCGCCCTCGGCGCTCATGAGGATGTTGGCGGGCTTGAGGTCGCGATGGATCACGCCGTGGGCGTTGGCGTAGGAGAGCGCGTCGCAGCAGGTCTCGAGCAGCGCGGCCACCCGTTGCGGCGGCAGGAGCGACTCGGGCGTGCAGTAGCGCTCGAGGCTGCCCTCCTTCGCGTACTCCATCACGATGTAGGAGCGCTCGTCCTCGGCGGCGGCGTCGTACACCTGGATGATGTTCGGGTGCGACAGGCGCTTGGCGAGCAGCGTCTCCTTGAGGAAGAGCGAGCGGAAGACCTTGCGCTCCTCCGGCGAGAGCCGCGGGGGGGCATAGACCTTGATCGCGACATCGCGCGCGGGAAAGAGCTCGCGCCCGAGGTAGATCGTGGCCGAGGCGCCGCGGCCGAGCACCCCCATGATCTCCCAGGAGCCGATGCGGGTCGGCACCTCGGCGGGGGCGTCGGGGGCGGCAGTCGTGCGGATGCTCACCTGGCCCTCGCCCGGATCATTCCCGCTCCTCGCGCACCCGCTGCATGAGGTGCTCGACGTCGAGCAGGAGCACGCTGTCGCCCTCGCCGCTACGCGCGCCGATGCCCTTGATCGCCGCGGCGATCGAGCGCGCGCCGAGCTCGGGCGGCGGAAGGATCTCGGCATCGGTGAGGCCGATCACGTCGCAGACCGCCGAGACCACGAGGCCCACCAGGCGCCGGTCGGTGTTGAGGACGACCGTGCTCGCCCTTTCCAGCGGCAGCGGCTGCGGGAAACCGAACATGAGGCCCAGGTCTACCACCGGGACGATCGAGCCCCGCAGGTTGATCACGCCCCGCACGAAGCAGGCAACGTGGGGGATGCGGGTCACCAGCTCGATCTCGCGGATCTCCTGCACCTGCAGGATGTCGATCCCGTAGGTCTCGTCGCCCAGGCGGAAGGTGAGGAACTCCCGCCGCGCCTGCTCGGCGCCGCCCTGCTCGAAGCCGTACAGCGCGTCCAGCGTCTCGACCGCGCTCATCGCGCCAGCTCCTTCTTCACCGCGGCGAGCGCCTTTTCGCGCAGCTTCCCGAGCGGCGCCACCTCGTGCACGGCGTCCAGCTCGATCGCCTCGCGCGGCATGCCGAAGATCACGGACGTGGCCTCGTCCTGCGCGATGTTGTGGCTGCCGGCGCCCTTCATCTTGAGCATGCCCTCGGCGCCGTCCTTGCCCATGCCGGTCATGATCACGCCCACGGCATCGCCGCCCAGGAACTTGGCGCACGAGAGGAACAGGAAGTCCACCGAGGGGCGGTGCAGGTTCATCGGCGGCTCGGTGGAGAGCTTGCAGAGCAGTTGCCCCTCGTCGCGCTTCACCCACAGGTGCTTGCCGCCGGGGGCGATGTAGGCATGGCCGGGGAGGATCGGGTCGTTGTGCTCGGCTTCCTTCACCGTGACCTGGCAGAGGCCGTCCAGGCGCTCGGCGAACATCCTGGTGAAGTTCTCGGGCATGTGCTGCACGATCAGGATGCCGGGGCAGTCCTGGGGCATGCCGACCAGGAATTCGCGGATCGCCTCCGTGCCCCCGGTCGATGCGCCCACGGCGATGATGCGCTCGGAGGTCTTCACGCCGCGCGGCACCGGGCGCTTGATCACCGGCGCGGGCAGGGTGACGGTGTCCTCCAGGTTCGCCTTGCGCGGAAGCTTCAACCGGGCGCTTTTGGCCGCGCGGATCTTCTCGGCGATCTGCGCGCCGTAGTCGTCGGGGGTCTGCTCGCCCAGCTTCGGCTTGGTCACGAAGTCGACGGCGCCCAGCTCGAGCGCGCGAAAGGTGACCTCGCTGCCGCGCTCGGTGGCCGAGGAGATCATCACCACCGGCATCGGCTTGGCGCGCATCAGCTTGTCGAGGAATTCCAGCCCGTTCATCTTCGGCATCTCGACGTCCAGCGTGATGACGTCGGGATCGAGCTCCTTGATCCGGTCGCGCGCCTCGAAGGCGTCGGCGGCCGTTCCCACGACCTCGATGTCGGGCTGCTCCTTGAGGATGTCGGTGAGGACCTCGCGGATCATCCGCGAGTCGTCGACGATGAGCACACGAATCACTTGAATAGCTCCGCTGCGCCCTCGATCGGGCCGTGGAAGAGGCGCGCGCCGTAGTCACGCTCGCGCAGCACGATGGTGTCGTTGTTGATCTTGCGCAGGCGCTTGACCATCACCTTGCCGCTGCGCGGGAAGAAGTAGATCTTGCGCGGCCAGACGTCGAGCAGGTCGCGCGCGACGATCGGGATGCGCTCGATGTTGAGGTACTCGACGATGAACTCGGCGTTCTGCTGGCCGACGTTCGAGAGCATGAATCCCTGCAGCACGTTGCCGCCGCCGAAGACCTTGGCCTCCAGGTTCTCGCGCCTGCCCCCGAGCTTGAGGATCTGGTTGATCAGCAGCTCCATCGCGTGCACGCCATAGCGGCCGCCCGCGCTGATGTTGCCGTGCGAGCCCACCAGCTTGCCCTCCTCGGGCAGCATGAAGTGGTTCATGCCGCCGATGCCGGTCTCCCGGTCGCGCAGGCACGCCGACACGCACGAGCCCAGCACGGTCACCAGCGCCATGTCCTTGTTGGTGGCGTAGTACTCGCCGGGCAGGATCTTCGCCGTGTCGACCTTGAAGTGCGGGTCGAAGTAGCGGTTGGGCTGGTCCTCGCGCAGCAGGTCGTCGTCGCGGATCATGCCTTCGCCCCCGGGCCGGCGCGCCCGCGCGAGAGCTCGTAGACCGTCTGGCCGCGCAGCCGGAAATGCCGTCCCTGGTCGAGCAGGCTCTCGGCGTGGCCCGCGAAGAAGAGGCCGGTCGGGCGCAGCAGCCCCGCGAAGCGCTCCACGAGGCGGCGCTG
>CAMPHL010000412.1 GCA_946885905.1 uncultured Pseudomonadota bacterium
CCTCCTCGCCGCGGCCGGAAGGGCCGCGGCGAGGAGGAGGGTGGCGAGCATCGTCGGCGTGCGCATCGCAAGTTTCCGGTTGGTGGATCGGCTGGCTATTGGACGCGGGCTGCCCCGCTTCCGGATTCAGTGGGCTTCAGGCCTCGCGGTACCAGTCCTGGATGAGGAACACGTCCGAGGACCATCCGCTCAGCTGCGCGCGCAGGTTCTTCGCGAGCGCCGAGACCTGGGGCCGGTTCGCGATGGGGTGGATGTAGCCGTCGGTCACCAGGATGTCGTTCAGCTTCACGAAGAGCGCCGCCCGCTTCGCGGGATCGAGCTCGGTCTGCGCCGCCTTGAACGTGGCGTCGTATTCGGCGCTGCGGTAGCGCGCGGCGTTCTGCACGCCCCACTTGTTGTGCTTCTGCGGCACGTTGGCGGAAGTGAAGTTGCGCATCTGCAGCTCGGGGTCCGGGTTGCCCGCCGTGGTGAACATCTGCATGTCCGCGTAGAACTTGAGGTACGTGTCGTTGTTGCCCGGGTCGGTCGAGAAGAAGACCGAGGCCACCACGGACTTGAGCTCCACCTCCCAGCCCGCCTTGCCGCACGCCTGCTTGATGATCGCCTGCACCTTCTGGCGCGGCGCGTTGGTCGAGGTCTGGAAGAGGAACTTCATCCGGCGAGCGCCCTTCTCGCGCACGCCGCCGGCCCCGCGCTTCCAGCCCGCCTGGTCGAGCAGGGCATTGGCCTTGTCGATGTTGAATTCCCATTGGATGTTGGAGGAGCGGTAGCGCTTCGGGTTCTCGAGGAAGTTGGGCGTGACGATGCCTGCGCGGCCGAAGACGTGCCGGACGATCGACTCGCGGTCGATCAGCAGCTTGAAGGCCTCGCGCACCGCGCGGTCGGAGAACACCGGGTGCGAGGTCCTGATGCTCGAGCGCTCGCCATCGACTTCGGTCGAGGGATCGGTGGTGTTGAGGACCACGTATTCGATGTTGCCGCCGGGCGTGATGGTGACGCGCCCCTTGCCGCCGGCCTCGAGGCGCTTGAGGATCTCGTCCTCGACCAGGACGTTCCACGCGTAGTCGAATTCGCCCGTCTGCAGCACGGCGCGGGCCGCGGAAACCGCGTCGCCGCCGCCTTTCATCTCGACCGCGTCGAAGTGCGGGCGGGCCTGCTCGTAGTAGTCCGTGTTGATGGTCGCGCGCAGCATGTCGCCGGGCACGAACGACACGAACTTGAAGGCTCCGGTCCCGACGGGCTTCAGGTTCGCCGGCGCCTCGCGCGACTTGCTCCCCCGATAGGAATCGTAGTGGTGCTTCGGGATCATCATCCCGCGAGCGCCCACGAAGGCCTCCGCCCAGAAGGGCGTGGGCTGCCTGAATCGCAGCCTCACCCGGTGCGGCGAGAGCTTTTCCACGCGCAGCTTCTGGTAGATGTCCATCGTGACGCACGCGGTCGCGGGGTCGGAGGCGTACTCCTGGTTGAACTCCAGGTCGTCGGCGGTGAAGGGCCTGCCGTCGTGCCACTTCACGTCGGGCCGCAGGTTCCACGTCACCGAGAGGCCATCGGGCGCGATGCCGCCGTTGGCGGCGGTGGGCAACTCGGCCGCGAGGATCGGAATGAGGTTCCCGTCCATGTCCCACTCGGCGAGCGACTGGTAGAAGAGCCGGGCGCCGTAGACGTCCTTCGTGCCGGCCGCGAAATGCGGATTGAGCAGCGTCGGGCCTTGCCACATGAGGAGCTTGAGCATTCCGCCGCCGCCGCGCTTGCCCGGCTTGTAGTCGCGCGCCGCGGCCGAGGCTATCCCCGCGTTCATGAGCAGCGTGCCGGCCATCGGCAGGGTGAGGCCCGCGGCGATCATCGTCGTGATGAACTCGCGGCGCGGCAACCTGCCGCGCGCGACTTCGGCAATCATGTCGCGAAGCTGGAACTCGTCCATCCGGGCCCCCTTGTCGTTCGGGCCATCGTAATCCAGTCCTGCGAAAGGGGGCCGTCGCGTCCACGGCCATGCGCCATCGTAATCAGGGGCGGCGCTTGATCGCAGTCAAGCAGCCGTCCTCGGGCGCGCGGACCATGGGGCGATGAAGATGCACGCCATGCAACTCGTCGCGCCACGAACGCTGGCGCGCCGTGTGCTGGCCGTGCCGGAGCCGGGCCCAGGCGAAGTGCTTGTGCAGGTCACGGCGTGCGGCGTCTGCCGCACGGACCTGCACATCTTCGACGGCGACATCGGGCCGGCGCGCCTGCCGCTCACCCCCGGACACCAGGTGGTCGGACGCGTCGCGAAACGGGGACCGGGGGCCTACCGGTTCGGCGAGGGCACGCGCGTAGGGATTCCCTGGCTGGGCTGGACCTGCGGGCGTTGCGGCTATTGCCTTTCCGGGCGCGAGAACCTCTGCGACGAAGCGCGGTTCACCGGCCTGCACCGCGACGGCGGCTACGCCACCTACGCCGTGGCCGACGAGCGCTTCTGCTTCAAGCTGCCCGAGGCGATCGACGACGTGCGCGCCGCGCCACTTCTTTGCGCGGGTCTCATCGGGCATCGCGCCTACGCCATGACCGCGGGCGCGAAGCGCCTCGGCATCTACGGGTTCGGGGGCGCGGGCCACCTGATAGCCCAGGTCGCCATCCACGAGGGCCGCGACGTGTACGGCTTCACGCGGCCGGGCGACGAGCGCGCGCAGGCGCTCGCGCGCTCGCTCGGGTGCAAGTGGGCGGGCGATTCGACCGTGCCCCCGCCGGTGCCGCTGGACGCCGCGCTCGTCTTCGCCCCGGTGGGAGAAGTGGTGCCGCATGCGCTTGCTGCCGTGGGCAAGGGCGGCGTTGTCGTCTGCGCCGGGATCCACATGAGCGACATTCCTTCCTTTCCCTACAAGCTGCTCTGGGGCGAGCGCGTGCTGCGCTCGGTGGCGAACCTCACGCGCCGCGACGGCGAGGCGTTCCTGCGCGTGGCGGCGGAGGCGAATCTCCAGACCGTGGTGCGCGAGTATCGCCTCGACGACGCCCAGGCGGCGCTCGAGGACATGCGCGGCGGAAGGTTCGAAGGCGCCGCGGTCCTGGTTCCAGGAAGGTTCTCGGGCGGCGCCTAGCGTTCGGGCCCGGCTCCGTGCCCGCGCCCCTGGGGCGGCACGGGCGGCGGCCGGTGTCCGACACCGCCGGCGACACCGTCGGCGCGGGATGGGGC
>CAMPHL010000413.1 GCA_946885905.1 uncultured Pseudomonadota bacterium
GCCGGCGTCCAGGTGCGAGCGGGCCTGGCTGGGGATCGCCGCGTCGAGGTATGCGGCGAACTTCTCCGGAGTCTTGGGAACGAGCCGAACCATCGCCGCATGATATCCCCCCATGCGACTCCTCGATCGATCCCTCCGCGAGCTGGCCGCCGGGCTGCGCGCCCGCGAGTTCTCTTCCCTCGACCTGTGGCAGGAAGCGCGCGCAGCGATGGATGCGACCGAGCCAAGGCTGAACGCCTACAAGCTGCGCATGGACGCGTTCGCCGAACGCGCCGCGAAGGACGCCGACGAAGCGCTGCGCGCGGGCCGGGACCTGGGCGTGCTGCAGGGAATCCCCGTCTCCGTGAAGGACCTCTACGGCATCCCGGGCTTCCCCACCTTCGCGGGCTCGGCGCGGGAGTTGCCGGCCAAGTGGCAGTCGGCCGGGCCCATGGTCTCGGCACTGCTGCAGGAAAAGGCCGTCATCACCGGGAAGACGCACACGGTGGAGTTCGCGTTCGGCGGCGTGGGCCGCAACGAGCATTGGGGAACGCCGCGCAACCCCTGGGACGACAGGGACCATCGCGTTCCCGGCGGCTCGAGCGCGGGCGCGGGTGTGACGCTGCGCCAGGGCTCGGCGATCGTGGCGCTGGGCTCCGACACCGCGGGCTCGGTCCGGCTGCCCGCGGCGCTAACCGGAAACGTGGGCTACAAGCCCACGATCGGGCGCTGGTCGACGCAGGGGATCGTGCCGCTGTCGCCCAACTTCGATACGCCGGGATTCCTCGCGAGATCGGTCGACGATGCACTGCTCGCCGCGATGGATTTCGACCTGCGCCTCTACGGCGACCGCACGGGCGCGATCGGGCGCGCTCCGAAGAAGGAGCGCTTCACGATCGGCGTGCCGGGCGGGCACTTCTGGGACAGCTGCGAGGCCTCCATCGACACGACGGTCCGCGCCGCGCTCGCCCAACTGGAGAAGGCGGGCCACAGGCTGGTGCCCTTCGAGTGGGAGGAGGCGCGCGAGGCGCTCGATCATTTCAATGCGGGCGGGACCGCGGGCGCGGAGCTGCGGGCCTTCCTCGAAGCCGAGCTGCCCGATTGGATGCCGCTGCTGGATCCCAACGTCGGCAAGCGCATGCAGACGCTCGCCGGCGTCACGGCCGCCGAGGTGCGCGAGCGCAAGGCCGCCATCGACACGCTCGCCGCGAGGGGCCGCAGGCACTTCGATGCCATGGACGTGATCGCCACGCCCACCGTGCAGTGCCCTCCTCCGCTCGTGTCGGAGGTGGAGGACCACGACGGCTACCGCTCGAACAACATGCGCCTGCTGCGCAACACCCACACCGCGAACCTGCTCGGCCTGTGCGGGCTCACGATCCCGGTCGGCCGCGATGCGCTCGGGTTGCCGGTGGGTCTGCAGATCATGGCGGGCGGAATGAAAGACGACCTGCTGTTCGCGGCGGGGGTGGCTTTCGAGAACGCGCTCGGGCCCCCGCCTTCGCCGGGGTGACGTTTCAGCGCCTGATGCGGTCGGCTACGAATTTCTGCAGGCGCACGGAATCTTCCGGCGCCAGGCCCGAGATCCCGATCGGCAGGTAGTCGCCGTTCCTCGCATAGAGGACGAGGTAGTTGGCGCTTCCCCGGCCCAGCGCCAGCTCCTCGACTTCGTACCGGCGCACCGAGCCCCATGCCATGCGGTCTTCCTCGCCCAGGATGCCATTCACGATCACCCCGCGCGGCTCCAGGACGGTGGAGGCGTAGAGGAACTCCACCCCGGCATGGATCAGGAAAGCGCCGCCGGCTGCCGCGACGATCGACGAGACGATGCGCAGCTTGGCCACGGGGACCCAGGGCGCCATGGGAATGCGCTGGAGGATCGGCCATTTCGATGCGAGCTCGCGGCCCTTCGACGTCGCCGAGAGCGACACCGCGACCACGAGGCCCACGCCGAGGAGGATGGTCGCGATGGCGATCCATGCGGGCACCGCCACGAGGAGTCCACCCGGAATCTCCGAGACCTGGAGCATGCGCCGCACGTTATCACGCGCCGCGCGGCGAGTCTGGCGTCAGCCCGGTGACGAAATATCCGCGCTCACGCTCGCGGAGCCCGCCAGGCGTTCGGCCACGGCGCGCACGCGCGATGCCTGGGCGCTGTCCTGCGCGGTCCCGCTGAGGGTGACGACGCCGTCGCGCACAAGCACGTTGATGTGAGCGCCCTGGAGCTGCGGGTCCGCGGCGATGGCCGCGGCGATGCTGTCGCGCAGGTTCGTGTCCGAGGGGCTCGCGCCCACGGTCGCGTTGGTCGGCCTGTCGATCGGCGTGACACCGGGCGTGGCCGGCGTGAAGGGCGGAACGAGGACGGCATCGGGCGCCGGACGGAAGAACCCGGGCGAGCCTCCGACTTCACTGTCCACGTTCGGCGTGTTCGCCGAAGGCGGTACCGGCGGTGCGGTCGGGATCACGCCGGCCGAATTCGCCGGGCCCGCCGTGGCGGGACCCTGGTTCGACTGCACGCCGCCCGCGGTGTTGCCCGAGGGCGTGGTGCCGCTGGTGGTTGCCTGCGCGTGCGCGGGACCTGCGCAAAGGGCCAGCGCGGCGCAAAGTGCGATGGCGTTCGGTTTCATGAACGTCGGACTGCCACATTTCCGCCCGGTTCGCTCCCCGCTCGCGCCATATTCGCGCGGCACGCTCTCGCGTAGGACCCTTCCGACGAGAGCCTCGATGAAACTGCATCCCCTGTTGCTTCGATTCGCGGCCATCGGTGCGGTCGCCGCTTCCATCCTCGTTCCCATCGCCCTGGTGGAAGGCAAGATCGCCGAGCGGCGCATGCGCGCCGAAAGCGTGCTGCAACAGTTCGCCGCCGAAACGAGCGGGCCGCAGGTGGTGGCGGGACCCTTCCTCACGCTGGCGTGCGAGGAAACATACGCATCGGAACGCCAGATCATGCGCGCGGGCAAGGCGGAGACCATCACCGAGAAGAAGGTCCGCCCGTGCCCGACGGCTTATGTCGCGCCGCGCTTGCTCGAGGTGTCCGGCAAGGTTCCCGTGGAGGAGCTGCGTCGCGGCATTTATCCGATACGCCTCTCTCGCGCGACACTCCGGCTCGCAGGCGACATCACGTGGCCGTCGCCGCCGCGCATCGAGGGTCGCGCGTGGCGGCACGCGACGCTCGTGCTCTACG
>CAMPHL010000414.1 GCA_946885905.1 uncultured Pseudomonadota bacterium
CGTAGATCCAGATGAGGAAAAAGGGGACCGAGACGAACGCCCCGTAGAGCACGTTGTAACCCGGGACGTTGCGCACGTAGATCGCGAAGCCCTCCTTCGCGCCCTCGAAGAGCAGGCTGGCGACCACGGCCCCGATGATCGCGTCGCGCCACAGCACCCTGCGGTGCGGCACCATCTTGTAGAGCAGCAGGAACGCGGCCGCGCTCACGATCGTGGGTGCGGCCTGGAGCATGAAATCGTGCGCGCGGTTGGAGGCATCGACCGAGACGGAGAGCGACATGAGGTAGGTCGTGAGCGAGACCGACACCGCGATCAGCAGCGGACCGACCAGGAGCAGCGTGGTGTTGGTGACGATCGTGACCCAGAGCGGGCGTGAGGGCGGGTCGCGCCAGATGGCGTGGATCTGCCGCTCCACGAGGATCATGGTGGCCACGCAGCTCGCGAAAAGCACCGCCACGCCCATCCAGGTGAGCCGCACCGCATTGCGCGCGAACTCCTCCATGTAGACCGTGATGATCCGGCCGGCGATCTCCGGCACGAGGTTGATCAGCAGGAAGACCTTGATCTGCACCAGCAGCTGCTCGAAGAACGGCGCGCGCGAAAGCAGCGCCACGGCGATGGCGAACACCGGCACGATGGCGAGCAGCGTGGTGAAGGCGAGGCTGCCCGCGATCTGCGGACAACGGTCCTCCTCCCAGCGCCTGAGCACGAAGCGCACGAAGCGCCAGAGCTCGAGCGCCCGGGCCTTCACGGTTATGATCGCAGCAGCCATGGCCGATGTCCTCGTCCTCTACTACAGCGCCACCGGCGCGGTCCGCACGCTCGCGCAATCGGTGGCTCGCGGGATCGACGGCGTCGAAGGAATGCATGCCCGCGTGCGAACGGTACCGAAAGTCGCGCCCGTCGTCCAAGCCGCGGCCGCCCCGGTTCCGGATGCCGGAGCGCCCTACGTCGAGCGCAGCGACCTCGAGGAGTGCGTGGCGCTCGCCCTGGGCTCCCCCACGCGCTTCGGCAACATGGCCGCTCCCCTCAAGTACTTCATCGACGGGCTCGCCCCCGAATGGGCTCGCGGCACGCTCGCGGGCAAGCCGGCCGCTGTGTTCTCTTCCACATCCACGATGCACGGCGGGCAGGAAACCACGCTCGTCTCGATGATGATGCCGCTGCTGCACCACGGAATGCTCATCGTGGGCATCCCCTATACCGAGCCCGACCTCAATGCCACGCGCTCGGGCGGCACGCCCTATGGCGCCACGCATGTTTCCGGCACCGCGAACGACCGGCCCGTGAGCGACGAGGAGGCGCGGCTCGCATACGCGCTCGGGAAGCGGCTGGCCACGATCGCAAAGCGCTTGTCCGCGTGAGGGCCGCCACCGTGGCGGTGGCCTGCCTCATCGCGCTCATCCTCCTGGGCGTGGCGTGGGAGATCTTCCTCGCTCCCATCCGGCCCCGCGGATCCTGGCTGGTGCTCAAGGTCGTGCCGCTGCTCGTCGCCCTGCCCGGCGTGCTGCGAGGGCGGCGATACACGGTCCAATGGAGCACGCTGGTGATCTGGCTCTACGCCGCGGAGGGCGCCACGCGGGCATATACCGACTCGGGCCTCGGCGCCGCGCTGGCCCTCGCGGAGCTCCTGCTGTCCGTCGCCTACTTCGCGGCCGCGGTGCGATGGCTGCGTGCTACGCGCGCTTGGCTCCGATGATGTGCTGCACCGACGTGGCGGCCAGCATCACCTCGCGGAAGAAAAGCAGCAGGCACGCGGTGAGCGCGAGGATCGAAGCGGTGAACAGGATCGCGACCGCCGCCCCGGCCAGCCGCGCCTCGAAATAGGCGCTGATGAAGGCCACGCCGATCAACATGCAGATGAGCAGCGCCGAGAGCACGGCGAGGCCCAGCGACCACATGATGAGCCTGATGCGCCGGGCGAGCAGCGAGAGCTCGGACTGCATCTGCCCGCGCGTGTCGGTCTCTTCCTGGTAGGCGGGCAGCAGATCGTCCAGCGTGCGGCGCCGGTCGATGGCCCGCGCGAGCCGGCCCAGCAGCGCATTCACGAAGCCAGCGATCGCCGTGAGCAGGAACACCGGCGCGATCGACAGCTGGATCACGTGCGTGATGTCGTCGAACTGGGGCATGGTGCCCGCAGTCTAGCGGCTCAAGACCCTTTGCGCGACTGGAGCCAGGCCCACCCGACCGGCACCAGGCTCACGACGATGATGCCGACGATGATCAGCGTGAGATTGCCCTTGATCCAGGGGATGTTGCCGAAGAAGAAGCCGGCGTAGACGAGCGAGCCCACCCACAGCACGCCGCCCGCCACGTTGAACATGGTGAAGCGCGCCGGCTCCATCGCACCCAGGCCCGCGACGAACGGGATGTAGGTGCGCACGATCGGCAGGAAGCGCGAGATCACGACGGCCTTGCCGCCGTGCCGCTCGTAGAAAGCGTGCGCCTTGTCGAGGTGCCTGGGGTTGAGCCAGCGGCTGCCGCTGTCGGTGAAGAAGCGCTTCCCCAGCCAGCGCCCGATCGCGTAGTTCACCATGTTGCCGGCGATCGCGGCGACCACGAGCGCGATGGCCAGCACGTTCACGTCCATCGCGCCGGTGGCGGCGATCGCGCCCGCCACGAAGAGCAGCGAGTCGCCCGGCAGGAACGGGGTCACGACGAACCCCGTCTCCGAGAAGATGATCGCGAACAGGATCGCGTAGACCAGCACCCCGTATTCCTGCACCAGCGCCACGAGGTGGCGGTCCAGGTGAAGGACGATGTCGAGGAAGGTGGCGAACAGTTCCAAGGTGTAGCGCTTGGTAGGCGGCAGGCGGGAGCGCGGCGACGGATTTCCCGTCTACCGTCTACTGTCCACCGCCCTTCAGGGCACCACCGGCTCGACGGTCTTCCTCTCCGGCTTCACGAAATCCTCGCGCGAGGCGCCGAGGTACTTGGCGAGCGGGGCGGCCACCAGCACCGACGAGTAGATGCCGAAGCAGATGCCGATGGTGAGGGCGAGCGCGAAGTAGTGCAGCGCCGCGCCGCCGAAAAAGTAGATCGAGAGCACCATCATCTGGGTGGAGCCGTGGGTGATGATCGTGCGGGAGATCGTGCCCGTGATCGAGGCGTCCATGATCTCGTCGACGGAAGCCTTGCGCATCTTCCTGAAGTTCTCGCGC
>CAMPHL010000415.1 GCA_946885905.1 uncultured Pseudomonadota bacterium
GGCCCCGAACGCCGAGGCGCAGCCGCCCGCGCAGGCCGCGCCCGCGGCGCCGCCGCCCGTGGCGATGCCGGCGCCCGAGGCGCTGACCGATGAGGCGATCACCAGCCGTATCGGCGCGGAAATCAAGGCCGACCCCGCGATGGAGGGGGCGGATGTCTCCGTCAACACCGATCACGGAGTCGTGATCCTTTCGGGCACGGTGAAGTCGCACGAGCAAACCGGCGTGGCCTCGGCCCATGCGCAGCGCCAGGACGGCGTCCTGCGCGTCGAGAACAACCTCCGGCCGCAGCTCTCGTAAGGCTTCGCGGATTAATTTTCCAGTGTAGGAATTTGCCGACAGCAATGGGGTTCGGGCCGGTTCACCATGGAAAAAAATTCGCCAGCCAAACACCTGATGACCCACGCACTCATCGTTGAAGACGATGCCTCCACCCGGCAATCGCTCGCGGGGCTGATCGCCTCCGAGGGCTTCACCACCGCGCAGGCGGGCGGCATCGCGGAGGCGCGCGTGCAGCTCGTGCGGCAGCGTCCCGACGTCATGCTCGTGGACCTCTGCCTTCCCGATGGAGAAGGCATGTCGCTCCTGGACGATCTCGAGGACCGGGCCAGCACCGAGGTCGTGCTGATCACCGGCCACGCGAGCGTCGATACGGCCGTGCAGGCGCTGCGCCTGGGCGCATCCGACTACCTCGTTAAGCCCGTCGATGTGCCGCGGTTGAGATCGATCCTCCAGCGCGTGCCGGGCAACGGCGAGTTGCGTGCCGAGCTGGGTGGCATGCGCGAGCAGCTGCAGCGCAGCGGGCGCTTCGGCCGCCTGACCGGCAACTCTCCCATGATGCGCCTGCTCTACGAGAAGATCGCGCGCGTGGCGGCGACGGAGGCCACCGTGCTGGTGCAGGGCGAATCGGGCACGGGCAAGGAAGTCGTGGCGCGCACGATCCACGACCTCTCGCCGCGTCGGCGCAAGCCCTTCCTCGCGATCAATTGCGGGGCCATCTCGCCCAACCTGATCGAGAACGAGATGTTCGGCCACGAGCGCGGCAGCTACACGGGCGCCGACCGCCAGCACAAGGGCTACTTCGAGCAGGCCGACGGAGGCACGCTCTTCCTCGACGAGATCTCGGAGATGCCGATGGAGCTCCAGGTGCGCCTGCTGCGCGTGCTGGAGACGGGCACCTTCATGCGCATCGGCATGACGCGCGCGCTCGAAACCGACGTGCGCATCATCGCTGCAACCAATCGCGACCCGCGCGAGGCGGTGCGGGCCGGGAGGCTTCGCGAGGACCTGTACCACCGCCTCAACGTGTTCCCCCTCGAGATCCCGGCGCTGCGAAGCCGCGGCGGCGAAGATATCGAGCTGCTATCCCAGGGCTTTCTCGAGGAGATGAACCAGGCGTGCGGCACCCGGAAGAGGTTCGCGCCGGGGGCGCTCGACCTGCTCAAGCAGCACCCCTGGCCCGGCAACGTACGCGAGCTCAGGAACTACCTTCATCGTGTCTTCATCATGGCGGGTGAGGACGGCTTGCAAGGGCCGGCCCCCGAAACGGAAATCATGCCCACTCAGACAATGACCAACCAGGCCACGAGCAGCAACACCCCGTCCATCACGGTGCCCCTTGGCACGCCGCTGTCCGTGGCGGCGCGCGAGCTGATCCTCTCGACGCTGCATCATTGCGGCGGGGAGCGCAAGCGCACGGCCGAGATGCTCGGGATCTGCACGAAGACCCTCTACAACCGGCTGCGCGAGTACGGCATCCGCGAGAGCAGCCAGCGACCCACGGGATTCGAAACCCAGCGTCCGACGGGAGGATTCGTGGACGTCAGCCGGGCCCAGTGAGCCACGGCCGCGTGGCGCGGCCGCGACCGACCCGGGACTCGCTGGCGGCGGCGCACCGGCTGCGCTCGTCGCTGAATGGCATCCACACGTGGGCGCACCTCCTGGAGGTGCACCTCGGCCCCTCCGCGGACGCGCCCATCCGCCGCGCGCTCGACGGCATCCACGCCGGCGTGCGCGCGCAGGTGCTGCTCATCGAAAACCTCCTCGAGGGCAAGGACGCGGCGAAGGCACGCGGCGACGAGCGCAGCAGGGCCTCGCGAACCAGGCAGCGGTAGCTTTCAGGTATCCGTCACCTGCGGGCCCGTATAGGCCGCGGTCGGCGTACGTCCCGCGGGGCCATGGAGCAGCTGGGCCACCGCCTCGTCGGGCTCGGCATTCGCGCAATCGGTGGATACCGCGTATTCGTGGTGGAAGGGCTTCACGATCCCGTTCAACGCGTCGCCTTCCGCGCGGATCGAGATCTTGGGCATGGTCCATTGCACCGAACCGAAGATCGTCGCGAAGGCGACCTCGCTCGCATCGCGCCCCGTGCCGATGCGGATGAGACCCATGCGCGGCGAGATGCCCGAGGGATCGAACAGGTACCAGCGGTCGCCGAGGTACGCCTCCACGTAGCAATGGAAATCGGTGGGGCCGAGCGCCGGATCGGCGCCATAGTCGATCGCCGTGGCGATGCGCGCCGGGATGTTGAGCGCGCGGCACATGCTGATCATGAGGTGCGCGAAGTCGCGGCACACGCCCGTCGAGCACTCATACGTCTCGAGTGCCGAGGTGCCCGGATGGCTCGAACCGATCTGGAACTTCGTGCGCCTCTGCACCCACTCGCGGATCGCCTCCACGCGGGCGTATCCGGGCGCCATCGAGCCGAACTCGGAAAGCGCCACCTGCATCAGTCGGTCCGATTGGCAGTAGCGGCTGGGATAGATGCAGGTGAGGACCGAAGCGGGCAGCTCCGCGATGGGAACCTCGTTCAGGTCCGCAGGCAACGCGAAATGGTGGACGAGGTCGACGATCGCGTCGTAGCGCAGCCGGAACTTTCCCGGCTCCGCGTGCGCGCGTACATGCCGGTTGGCCGGAGCGCCGTGCAGCTCTTCCTGCAGGTCGACGGCCGGATCGGTCGAGAGAGATTCCCAGGTCACGCGCTGGTAGGGCGTGTTGGTGGGCTGGATGATGAAGACGAAGTCGCTCGGGGCCAGGACGTTGTAGTCCAGCTCTATGGAAAGATCGAATCGGATCATAGGAACGTTGGACGTTTTTTGCGCTCGGACGTTGCATCGGGAACGAAGCTTTCGCCATGCCCGCTCGCCGCAATTCCATCG
>CAMPHL010000416.1 GCA_946885905.1 uncultured Pseudomonadota bacterium
GGATCTTGTTGCGGGCGAGGCCGAACTTGCGGAACGTGCCGCGCGGGCGGCCGGTGATGGCGCAGCGGTTGCGCAGGCGCACGGGCGAGGCGTCACGCGGGAGCGCCTGCAGCCTGGCGCGCGCGGCATCGCGGGCCTCGTCGGTGGCTTTCGGGTCGCGGATGATCGCGAGCAGTTGCTTCCTGCGCTCGGCGAACTTCTTCACCATGGCTTCGCGTTTCGCCTGGCGGTTGATGACGGCAAGCTTGGCCATTACGCAGCCCTCTCGGTCCGGAACGGGAACTTGAAGGCGGCGAGGAGCGCGCGCGCCTCTTCGTCCGACTTCGCGGTCGTGGTGATGGAGATGTTCATCCCCCGGAGCGCGTCGACCTTGTCGTACTCGATCTCGGGGAAGATGATCTGTTCCTTGACGCCCATGTTGTAGCTGCCGCGGCCGTCGAAGGCCCTGCCCGACACCCCGCGGAAGTCGCGCACGCGCGGCAGCGCGATCGTGACCAGGCGGTCGAGGAACTCGTACATGCGGCGGTTGCGCAGGGTCACCATGCAACCGACGGGGTAGCCGTCGCGGATCTTGAAGCCGGCGACCGACTTGCGCGACAGCGTGACCACGGGCCTCTGGCCGGCGATCTTCTGCATGTCGCCCACCGCGTTGTCCATGATCTTCTTGTCGGCCACGGCCTCGCCCACGCCCATGTTGAGCGTGATCTTGCGGATTCGCGGCACCTGCATCTTGGTCTTGTAGCCGAACTGCTTCATGAGGGCCGGCACGACGATCTGCTCGTAGTGCACCTTGAGCCGGGGCGGCTGCGTGGGAGCGGCCTCCTTCTGGGCGGGCTTGTCCACCTTCGCCTGCTTGGGCTGCTTCGCCTCCTTGGCCGCGGGCTTCGCGTCCTGGGCGTGCGGCTTGCCGGCCGGCTTGGCGGCAGCGTCCTTCTTGCCCTTCGCGTCCTTCTCTTCTTTAGCCATATCGTCCTACCTCAAACGTCCACGACTTCGCCGTTGGACTTGAAGAAGCGCACCTTGCGGGCGGCGGCGGCGCCCTGCGATTCCAGGAACTTGAAGCCGACCCGGTCACCCTTGCCCGTGGCGGGGTTCACCAGCATCACGTTGGAGACCGAGAGCGGCATCTCCTTCTCCACGATCCCGCCCGTCTGGCCCTTCACCGGGTTGGGACGCTGGTGCTTCTTCACGCGGTTCACGCCTTCCACCAGCACCTTGCCGGACTCGAGCACGCGGAGCACCGCTCCCTTCTTGCCCTTGTCCCGGCCGCTGGTGACGACCACCTGGTCGCCCTTGCGAATCTTTTGCATGACCCCCTCCTAGAGGACTTCGGGAGCGAGCGACACGATCTTCATGAAGCGCTCGGTGCGGAGCTCCCGCGTGACCGGTCCGAAGATGCGCGTGCCGATCGGCTCGAGCTTGGGGTTGAGCAGCACAGCGGCGTTGGTGTCGAACTTGATCACCGAGCCGTCGGGGCGGCGCACGCCGTGCGCGGTGCGTACGACGACGGCGCTGTAGACCTCGCCCTTCTTCACGCGGCCGCGGGGGGCTGCGCTCTTGACGCTCACCTTGATGATGTCGCCGATGCCCGCGTAGCGGCGCTTGGAACCGCCGAGCACCTTGATACACATCACCGACCGTGCGCCGGTGTTGTCGGCCACGTCGAGAATGGACTGCATCTGAATCATTGTTCTCTCTCCAACTTGGCCCGGACTCTCGTACCGGCCAGTCTTGGATCCGTCTTCCGCCGTACCGGACCCCTGCGGGGGTGTTCCGGACCGGCTGGTCCGTGGGGTCCCCCGCGCGAGACGCGCAAGGGAGGGTCGAACTGCAACCGCTTCTGGGCCCGGGCGTTTGGGTGCTGCGCTTCGGCTGGCGGCCGGACCGTCCCTGGCGAAACCCCGCCAGGCTCTAAACTCGAACCCCCGGCCACGAAGCCTGGCTGAGGGC
The DNA here is from genome assembly GCA_946885905.1 of uncultured Pseudomonadota bacterium. Next base: position 1,951 of record CAMPHL010000416.1, read on the forward strand.
AGCAAAGACAGCGATTTTAGCAGGTTTTTCAGGCCCCTGCCAACCGCGCCCTACTCGGGGCGCGCCCGCTCCGCCACTTTCGCGACCTTCCACGTCTTGGTACGCGAGATCGGGCGGCACTCCTCGATCACGACCTTGTCACCCACCTTGGCGTCGTTGCCCTCGTTGTGAGCGTGGTATTTCTTGGTCCGGTTCACGACCTTGCCGATGGTCGGGTGCATCACCTGGCGCTCGACGAGCACGGTGACCGTCTTTTCCATCTTGTCGCTGACCACCCGGCCGGTGAGTTGGCGGGCCTTGGTGACCGTCGCGGTCTTCTCGGTCTGGTTCATTTCGCCCCCGGCTTCGATTTCTGGGTGATCAGCGTATGCACGCGCGCGATCTGCTTGCGCAGCCGGCTGATCTCGCTGTTCTTGGTGAGGCTCTGGGTGGCCAGCTGCATGCGCAGCCCGAACTGCGCCCGGCGCAGCTCGATCAGCTCCTTGTTCAGCTCATCCGCGCCCTTGGAGCGCAGCTCGTCATTCTTTTTCATGTCCAGGTCCTCAGCCGATCATGCGCTGCACGAACGTGGTGCGCAGCGGCAACTTCGCGGCGGCGAGCGCGAAGGCCTCGCGGGCCAGCGCCTCGTCCACCCCGCCCATCTCGTAGAGCACCTTGCCCGGGACGATCTCGCTCACGAAGTACTCGGGCGAACCCTTGCCGGAGCCCATGCGGACCTCGGCGGGCTTCTTGGAGATGGGCTTGTCGGGGAAGATGCGGATCCAGATGCGCCCGCCACGCTTGATGTGGCGGGTCATCGCGCGGCGCGCGGCCTCGATCTGGCGCGCCGTGAGGCGGCCGCGCTCGAGGGCCTTCAAGCCGTACTCGCCGAAGGAAACCTTGGCGCCGCGGGTGGCCACGCCCTTGTTGCGGCCCTTCTGCTCCTTGCGGTATTTCCTTCTAGCCGGCTGCAGCATGTTTCACTCCCGGTTTCCTGGCGGGTTTCTTTTCACGCTCGACTTCCGGCGCGGGCTGAGCGGGTTGCTCTCCCTTGCCGAGGGTCTCGCCCTTGAAGACGAGGACCTGCACGCCGATCGTTCCATAGGTCGTCTTGGCCTCGGACAGGCCGTACTCGATGTCCGCGCGCAGCGTGTGCAGCGGAACGCGCCCCTCGCGATACCACTCGGTGCGCGCGATCTCGGCGCCGTTCAGCCGCCCCGCGC
>CAMPHL010000417.1 GCA_946885905.1 uncultured Pseudomonadota bacterium
TTCATGGCCGGCAACCTCACTTCCCAGGTGCGCAACATCGCGGACGTGACGACGGCGGTGGCGGCGGGCGATCTCTCGAAGAAGATCACGGTGGACGTGAAAGGGGAGATCCTGCAGCTCAAGAACACGATCAACACGATGGTGGACACCTTGCGCTCGTTCGCGTCGGAAGTGACGCGTGTCGCGCGCGAGGTCGGCACCGAGGGCAAGCTCGGCGGCCAGGCCGAAGTGCGCGGCGTGTCCGGAACATGGAAGGATCTCACCGACAACGTCAACTTCATGGCCGGCAACCTCACCAGCCAGGTGCGCGGGATCGCGAAGGTCGTGACGGCCGTGGCGGACGGCGATCTCAAGCAGAAGCTCACGGTGGAAGCGAAGGGTGAGATCGCGGCGCTCGCCGAGACGATCAACGCCATGACCGACACGCTCGCGACCTTCGCCGATCAGGTGACGACCGTGGCGCGCGAGGTGGGCGTTGAAGGCAAGCTCGGCGGGCAGGCGAAGGTGCCTGGCGCATCGGGTACCTGGAAGGCGCTTACCGAGAACGTGAACGAGCTCGCGGCGAATCTCACGACCCAGGTGCGCGCCATCGCCGAAGTGGCGACCGCGGTGACGCAGGGCGACCTCACGCGGACGATCACGGTCGAGACGCAAGGCGAGGTGGCGGCGCTCAAGGACAAGATCAACGAGATGATCCGCAATCTGCGCGACACCACGCAGAAGAACACGGAGCAGGACTGGCTCAAGACCAACCTCGCCAAATTCAGCCGCATGCTGCAGGGTCAACGCGACCTGATGCAGGTGGGCCAGATGATTCTCTCCGAGCTCGCGCCTGTCGTCGGCGCGCACCAGGCGGAGTTCTACGTGCTGAGCCCGGAAGGCGAGACGCCGCGCCTGAAGCTCCTTGCGAGCTACGCCTCGGGCGGCCAGATGGCGCACGGGAAAACAGTCGATCTCGGCGAAGGGCTGGTCGGCCAGTGCGCGATCGAAAAGCGCAAGATCCTGCTCACGAGCGTGCCGTCCAGCAACTTCCGTATCGCGAGCGGGCTCTCCGAGGCGGCAGCGCTCGACGTGCTCGTGCTGCCCGTCGTGTTCGAAGAGCAGGTGCGCGGTGTGATCGAGCTCGCATCGCTCGAGCGTTTCAATCCGTCGCACCAGGCCTTCCTCGACCAGTTGACGGAAAGTATCGGCATCGTGATCAACACGATCGAGGCGAACACCCGCACCGAAAACCTGCTGCGGCAATCCCAGTCGCTTGCCGAAGAGTTGCAGCAGACCAACCAGGAGCTCCAGGAGAAGGCGCGCCTGCTTGCGCACCAGAACCAGGAGGTCGAACGCAAGAACCGTGAAGTCGAGCAGGCGCGGCAGGCGCTCGAGGAGAAGGCCTCCCAGCTCGCGCTCACTTCGAAGTACAAGTCCGAGTTCCTGGCCAACATGTCGCACGAGTTGCGGACGCCGCTCAACAACCTGCTCATCCTGTCGGACGAGTTGAGCCGCAACACCGAGCAAAACCTCACGCCGAAGCAGGTCGAATTCGCGAAGACCATACATGCCTCGGGTAACGACCTGCTTGCGCTGATCTCCGACATACTGGATCTTTCCAAGATCGAGTCCGGCACGGTGGCAGTCGACATCAGCGAGTTGCGGCTCGGCGATCTCGAGCGCTACGTCGAGCGCGGTTTCCGGCACATCGCCGACTCGAAGGGCGTGGACTTCGGGATCAACCTGCATCCCGCCTTGCCGAAAGCCGTGCATACGGACGCCAAGCGGCTGCAGCAGATCATCAAGAACCTCCTGTCCAACGCCTTCAAGTTCACGCATACCGGCAGCGTCTCGCTTGCCATCGCGCCGGTCACTTCGGGATGGTCGTCGGAAAACGAGCAGCTCAACCAGGCCGAGCGCGTCATTGCCTATACGGTGAGCGATACGGGCATCGGCATCGCGCCCGACAAGCAGCAGATCATCTTCGAAGCCTTCCAGCAGGCCGACGGCAGCACGAGCCGCAAGTACGGCGGCACCGGCCTCGGGCTGGCCATCAGCCGCGAACTGTCGAGGCTGCTCGGTGGCGAGATGCGTCTGGTGAGCGCGCCCGGTGCGGGAAGCAGCTTCACGCTTTATCTTCCGCAGTCGTATACCGCACCCCGGCAGCGCCAGCGCCTGCCCGGCCCGCGCGTGGAGCCCGCTCTCGAATCGGCTTCTCCCCCAGTGGAGGCTGTGTCGCGCGAGGTTGAAACGGCCCTGCCGTTCAGCAACGAGGCGGAGGACGACCGCGAAGAGATCCAGTCCGGTGACGTCGTCTTCCTCATCGTGGAGAACGATCTCGGCTTTGCCAAGGTGCTGCTGGACGCAGCGCGCCAGCTGAAATTCAAAGGCATCGTCGCCAGCAGCGGCGCGGCGGCGCTCGCCATGGTGCGCGAGTATGCGCCGGCGGTCGTCACGCTGGACATTTACCTTCCCGACATGCAGGGATGGCGCGTGCTCGATCGCCTCAAAGCCGATCTCACCACGCGCCACATACCGGTATGCGTCGTATCGACGGATGATGCGCGGGCCCGCGCCCTGGAAGCGGGCGCCATCGGTTTCATCGGCAAGCCGCTCACCTCGCGGGCGTCGGTGGACAAAGCCATCGAAGACCTGCGCAGCTTCATCGAGCGCCGGGAGAGGAGAGTCGTGATGCTGTTGGAGCCGGGTGCCCGGAGAGATGCGCTCGTCACCAGGCTGGCCGCGGCTGATATAGCGGTGCTTCACGCGCAAGCGGCTGACGAGCTGTACGCGATCGCGGCCACGGAAAGCGTGGACTGCCTTGTGATACAGCCGGAAGGCAGCGATGTCGTTCCGGTTCGCCTTGCAGAAGCCCTCGAGCAACGCACAGTGTCGCAGCGCGTGCCAGTGGTGCTCTACGGCATGGACGATCCAATGGCCGCAACGCAGTGGAAGCGCGGAGAGGGGGTGTTCGCGCTGCGCGAAGCCCGCTCCACCGAGAGATTGCTGGACTGCGTGTACTTCTTCCTGCACCGCAATCTCGCTTCCTTTACGCCAGACGAGCGCGAGGCGCTCGAGGAATTGCACAGCTCGAGCCGCATACTCGAAGGCAGGAAGGCGCTCATCGTCGACGACGACATGCGCAACATCTTTGCGCTGGCGACGGTGC
>CAMPHL010000418.1 GCA_946885905.1 uncultured Pseudomonadota bacterium
CGCCGTGGTGGGGCAGCAGGTGCGCGAGCAGGTCGCGCTTGTCCTCGCGCGTGCCGTCGAGCTCGCAGCCGTGGATCGCTTCGAAATGCGCGTCGAGATCGAAGTGCCTCACGATGCGCTCGGCATACACCCGGGGCTTGGAGGTGGCGACGTAGAGCGTCGCGCCCTGTTCGGCGAGACCGCGCAGCGCCTCGGCGATTCCCTCGTAGACGGCGTTCTCGAACAGGCCCACGTCCGCGAAGCGTTCGCGGTAGAACGCCAGCGCGCGCTCCACCGCGGTGGGCGTCTCGTCACCGATCAGCTTCGCGAGCGTTGGCCGCAGCGGCGGCCCGATGGCGAAAGTGAGCTGGTCGAGCGGCGGGGGTTCCACGCCCATGCGCTCGAGCGCATGCGCGATGGAACGGGTGATGCCTTCGCGCGGGTCGGTGAGCGTGCCGTCGAGGTCGAAGAGGACGGCGTGCCGTTCAGGCATTCGCCCGGAGCCAGTCGAGCGCCAGCGCGCACTGCACCTTGACGCCCAGCTTGAGGCACTCCTCGTCGAGGTAGAAGCGCGGGCTGTGGCCCGGTGCGGAATCCTTGATCGCCGTCCCGGGCGGCGTGCATCCCAGGCGCCAGAAGAGTCCCGGCACCTGCTTCTGGAAGAACGAGAAGTCCTCGGCGCCGCAGACCTTGTCGATCACGCCGACGTTCTCCTCGCTGGCGATGCGCGCGATCGTGGGAACCGCCCACTCGGTGAGGCCGGGGTGGTTCACGGTCACGTCGTAGCCGCGCTTGATCTCCACGCGCGCCTTGGCGCCGCCCGCGGCCGCGATCATCTCGGTCAGGTGCTTCACGTGCTCGTGGATCTGGTTGCGCTGCTCCTCGTCGAACGCGCGGATGGTGCCGAGCATCGTCACGTCGTCGGGGATGATGTTGTCGCGGTTGCCGGCGTGGATGGCGCCCACCGTGACGACCGAGGGCTCCTTGGTGATGTCCAGGCGCCGCGACACGATGGTCTGCAGGCCCATCACGATCTGCGCCGCGGAGACGATCGGATCCACGCCGCGCCACGGCATCGCGCCGTGCGTCTGCGTGCCGCGCAGGAACACGCGCCAGGTGTCGGACGAAGCCATCATGGGCCCCGACCGGTAGCCGATCTTGCCGGTGTGGATGTTCGAGGTGACGTGCAGGCCGAAGATCGCGCCCACGTCGGGGTCCTTGAGCGCCTGCTCCTTGATCATGAGCTGCGCGCCGCCTTCCTCGCCTTCGGGCGCGCCCTCTTCGGCCGGCTGGAAGATGAACTTCACCGTGCCCGGAACCTGCTCGCGCATCTCCGACAGGATTTGCGCCACGGCCATGAGGATCGAGGTGTGGGCGTCATGGCCGCAGGCGTGCATCACGCCGCACATCGCCCCGTTCCACTCGGTCTTCACCTTGCTGCGGAAGGGGACGTCGACCTGCTCCTCGACCGGGAGCGCGTCGATGTCGGCTCGCAGCGCCACGACCGGCCCCGGCAGGCCTCCTTTCAGGATCCCGATCACGCCGGTATGCGCGATCTTCTCGCGCACCTCGATGCCGGGCAGCGAGCGCAGGTGCGCGGCGAGCAGCTCCGAGGTGCGGAACTCGCGGTTGCCGAGCTCGGGGTTGGCGTGGAGGTCGCGCCGCCAGGCGATGAGCTGGGGCTCGAGGCGGTCGGCGGCGGCGGCGATGGCGGAGTCGAAGGCGAATGGGCGGTCGGGAGCGTTCATGCTTGCGATTCTATTCCGGGGCGGGGCGTTCCGGTCGATACTCGCGGGCTGGGAGGAACCTTGATGACGCGAACGATCCGTATGTTGCCGCCTGCATGGCGCTCCTGCCCCTCGGGGCCTGGGCCCAGGCCTTTCCCAACAACCCCGTCACGCTGGTCGTGCCCGTCGCGCCCGGCGGCATCCTGGACACCGTGGCGCGGATGATCTCGCCCACGATGTCGAAGCGCCTTGGCCAGCCGGTCGTGGTCGACAACAAGCCGGGCGCCTCGGGCAACATCGGCGCGACGCTGGTGGCCAAGGCCCCCGCCGACGGCTACACGCTGCTCGTGGGCTACTCCATGTTCCACGTCGGCAACCCGTCGATGTTCAAGGACTTGCAGTGGGATCCGCTGAAAAGCTTCTCCTCGGTCGGCATGCTGGTAGTCTCGCCGCACGTGCTCGCCGTGCATCCGGCCGTCCCGGCGAAGGACCTGAAGGAGCTGGTCGCGCTCGCGAAGGCGCAGCCGGGCAAGCTCAACTACGCCTCGCCGGGCAGCGGCTCGGTTCCGCATGTCGGCATGGAGCTCTTCAAGCAGCAGACGGGCGCGGACTTCACCCACGTGCCGTACAAGGGAGCAGGCCCCGCCATGCAGGACGTGATCGCCGGAAACGTGCAGGTGACGGTGGCCACCCCGCCCTCGCTGCTCGGCTTCGTGCAGTCGGGGCGGATGCGCGCCCTGGCGCTCGCGGCGAAGCAGCGCCACCCGCAGTTGCCCGACGTGCCGACCGCCGCCGAGGCGGGTTTCCCGGGCTTCGAGCTCGAGGCCTGGGTCGCGCTCTTCGCGCCCGCCGGAACGCCGCCCGAGGCGATCAACCGCCTTACGGCCGCCGTGAAGGAGGCGCTCGCATCGCCCGAGGCCATGGAGAAGATCCGCGCTACCGGCATGACGCAGCGCTACCTTCCCCCGGCCGAGCTGGACGGCATCGTGCGTTCCGACCTGGCCTATTGGTCCAAGGTCATCACGAACGCGAAAATCAAGGCCGACTGAGGCTCGCCGCGAGCAGCTTGCGGGTGTCGATGCGCGTTGCGAGCGCGCGTGCATCCGCCATGGGATCGTAGGGAAGCTCGCCCACCAGCGGCGCGCCGAGGCGCTCTGCCAGCGCGGCCACGTTTTCCCCGCGCACCGGCATGTCCGGATCGATGGCGTTTGCGATCCAACCCGCCAGCGGAAGGCCGGCGGCGCGCACCGCGTCGGCGGTGAGGAGCGCGTGGTTCAGGCAGCCCAGCCGAAGCCCGACGACGAGCACCACGGGAAGCCCGAGCGCGCGCGCAAGATCGACCGTGTCGAGACCCTCCGCCAGCGGCACCTTGAAGCCGCCCACGCCTTCGGCCACGAGGAAATCACCCGCGGCGGCGAGGCGCTCCAGGGCGGGCTGCAGGAA
>CAMPHL010000419.1 GCA_946885905.1 uncultured Pseudomonadota bacterium
GCGCGAGACCCCGCAGCAAACGAAGTAGACCAGCATCACCGCATCCCAGCCGCCCCGAAGGCCGGCGGCGAAGCCGAGGGCCGCGGGAGCCACGCCGAAGGAGATCACGTCGGCGAGCGAGTCGAGCTCGCGGCCGAGCGGCGAGTGCTCGTTGCGTGAGCGTGCGACCTTGCCGTCGAGGACGTCGAAGGCGAACGCCGCCGGGGCGAGCGCGCAGGCGATGAAGAAATGGATCGGCCACCTGCTGTCGACGTAGAGCATCGCGAGGAACACCGCGCCCACGCCGCAGGCGGCGTTGCCGAGCGTGAGGAAGTCGGCAAGGTGGAACTCGCGAATCATCGAGAAATGGCGGGGTGGATTCATCGGTCGGTTGGAACCAGGGGCTGGCCCTTTCGTTCCCGGTAAAATAGTAGCCCTTCCCGCTTCAGATCCATGCGATACGACGAGCAATCCATCAAGGTCCTGAAGGGCCTCGAGCCGGTGCGTGCGCGCCCCGGCATGTACACGCGCACCGACAGCCCGCTGCACATCGTCCAGGAGATGATCGACAACGCGGCCGACGAGGCATTGGGCGGCCACGCGAAGCACATCGTGGTCACGACCTACAAGGACGACTCCATCAGCGTCGAGGACGACGGGCGCGGCATCCCCGTGGGGCCGCACCCGGTGGAGAAGGCCCCGACGGTGGAGGTCGTCTATACGCGCCTGCACGCCGGAGGCAAGTTCGACAAGAAGGGCGGCGGCGCGTACGCATTTTCGGGCGGCCTGCACGGCGTGGGCGTCTCGGTCACGAACGCGCTTTCCAAGCGCCTCGAGGTGCGCGTCACGCGCGAGGGCGCGGTGTGGGAGATCGCCTTCGCCGGCGGAGAAACCATCGAGAAGCTGAAGAAAGCCGGCAAGGCCGCCCCCAGGGACAGCGGCACGTTCGTGCGAGCGTGGCCGGATCCCAGGTATTTCGACACCGCGAAGGTCGCGCGCCGCGACCTCGAAGCGTTGCTGCGCGCCAAGGCGGTGCTGTTGCCGGGCCTCAGGGTCACGCTGCAGGAGGAAGGCGGCAAGAACAAGGTCGAGTGGGTCTATGCCGGCGGGCTCGAGGCCTACCTCAAGGAGCGGATGGAAGGCCTCGACGGCTACGTGAGCCCGATCTTCACGGGCGAATCCTATTGCCAGGAGGGCGACAGCAACTTCGCCGAGGGCGAAGGCGCGGCCTGGGCGCTCGGGTGGACCGAGGCCGGCGGCGAGGGCGAATCGTTCGTGAACCTGATCCCGACGGCGCTCGGCGGCACCCACGAGGCGGGGCTGCGCAACGCGGTCTACGAAGCCATCAAGGAGTTCTGCGAGCACCACGAGCTCATCACGCGCGGCGTGAACCTGCAGAGCGAGGATGCGTGGAAGCCGCTGCGCTTCGTGCTGTCGGCGCGCATCCTCGATCCGCAGTTCCAGGGCCAGACCAAGGAGCGCCTGTCGTCGCGCGAGGCCGTGAAGCTCGTCTCCTCGCGCGTGAAGGACCCCCTCGACGCATGGCTCAACGCCAACGTCGAGGAGGCCAAGAAGATCGCGCAGCTCGCCATCAGCGCCGCGACCGCGCGGCAGAAGGCGGGCAAGGTGGTGGAGAAGAAGCGCGGCAGCGGCGTGGCGGTGCTGCCGGGCAAGCTCACCGACTGCGAGAGCCAGGACACGACGCGAAACGAGGTCTTCCTCGTCGAGGGCGATTCGGCGGGCGGCTCGGCCAAGCAGGCGCGCGACCGGCAGTACCAGGCGATCCTGCCCCTGCGCGGCAAGGTGCTGAACACCTTCGAGGTCGCGGCCGGCGAGCTCTATGCCAACAACGAGGTGCACGACATCGCGGTCGCCCTCGGCATCGACCCGCACCCGGCGGACGCGCCCGACACGGTGCTGGACAACCTGCGCTACGGCAAGGTGATCATCATGGCCGACGCGGACGTGGACGGCGCGCACATCCAGACACTGCTGCTCACGCTCTTCTATCGGCACTTCCCCAAGCTGATCGAGAAGGGGCACGTCTTCATCGCGCAGGCCCCGCTCTACTCGATCCGCGTGGCGCCGCACGGGAAGGTGAAGGCCATCCGCCGGCTCTACGCGCTGGACGAGGCCGAGCGCGAGTCGATCCTCGAGAAGCTGCACGACGAGGGCGCGCGCGACTCGGCGATCCAGATCGGCCGCTTCAAGGGCCTGGGCGAGATGAACGCCGAGCAGCTGCGCGAGACCACGATGCACCCCGACACGCGCCGGTTGATCGAGATGCGCCTGGACGACGGCGAGCGCGAGAACGCGGCCGAGGTGTTCAAGCGGCTGATGGCCAAGGGCGAGGCCGCGGGCCGCCGCACCTGGATGGAGGAGCAGGGCCACCTCGTGGAGGCTGACGTATGAACGCCGCCAAGGTGAAGTCGCGCCGGAAGGCCGAGGATCTCTCGGGCGATCTTTTCGCCGACGAGTCCGGGCAGGGCTCGCGCGCGCCCCCGCCGCCCGCGTCGGCCGGCGCCGCGCCGCCGCGCGCGCCGGACATGCCGACGCTCGCGGAATTCGCCTCGCGCGCCTACCTCTCGTATGCGATGAGCGTCGTGAAGGGCCGCGCGCTGCCCTCGGTCGAGGACGGCCAGAAGCCCGTGCAGCGCCGCATCCTCTTCACGATGCGTGAGATGGGCAACCGCTCGGACCAGCCGCACAAGAAGAGCGCGCGCGTGGTGGGCGACGTGATCGGCAAATACCATCCGCACGGCGATGTCGCCGTGTACGAGGCGGCCGTTCGCATGGCGCAGGACTTCACCCTGCGCTACCCGCTGATCGACGGCCAGGGCAACTTCGGCTCGCGCGACGGCGACAGCCCGGCGGCCTACCGATACACCGAGGTGCGCCTCACGCCCTTCGCCGAGCACGTGCTGCTCTCGGAGCTCGACCGAGGCACGGTGGACTTCGCCGATACCTACGATGGTTCGCAACGCGAGCCCAGGCTCCTGCCCGCACGCCTGCCCGTGATGCTGCTGAACGGCGCCTCGGGGATCGCCGTCGGGATGGCGACCGAGATTCCACCGCACAACCTGAAGGAGATCGCCGAGGCTTGCGCGCAGACGCTCGAGGGCGAGAAGACGGTCACGCGCCCGGTGAAGGGCCCGGACTTCCCCGG
>CAMPHL010000420.1 GCA_946885905.1 uncultured Pseudomonadota bacterium
CGATCACGTGGGCGAGGGCCTGGGCATTGCCGAAGGCGGCGAGGAGGAGGTAATAGAGCTCCTGCCAGAAGAGCCACACGTAAACGGCCTGCGCGACGATGAGGCCGAGATAGAGCGGCAGCTGCAGCCACCGGCTCATGAATATGAGGTTCGGCAGCGGTTTCAGGGGCCGCATCTTGGTGCGATCGTCCATCGGTCCTTGGGGGGAATTGGTGATCCAGGCGAGCACGAAATTTTACCATCGCGGCTGCGCCAACCTGCGCGCCGGGCACCTAACGGAACGGACCAGCGCCTGCGCGAACCACGTTCGCGACCTGCGGCGCCGGAACGCGGCCGCGGACCTCCGGCGGCACGAAGGCCGGCCGCTCGTCGAGCGCAAGGGCCGCGGTGGCGCGCTCGAGCGCTTCCCCGGGTGCGACCGGCCGCCCGTTCCGGACCGAGCCGCGATCGCTGAACTGCGTGCCGCCGAGGGCGCGCAGGATGCGCGAGTCTGCGATGCCCGGTGCCAGCTCCCAGGCATTGTCCTCGCTCACGATGCGGCAGCGCTTGCCCAGGCCGATGGAGTAGCCGAAGCGCGCCTCATCCGCGGCCACGAAGAGGTTGTTCGCGATGTGCACGCGGCCGAAGCGCACGCGCGGCGTCCGCTCCGCGCAGTCCTCCCACAGGTTGTGGTGGAGTGTGACCCGCAGGTGGCCTTCGTCGCCCTCATGGCCGTCGTTGCCGCCGATCAGCATCGTCTTGTCGTGGCGCGCGAAGCGGCACCAGGACACGGTGACGAGGTCGCTCGCGCGCGTGATGTCGAGCAAGCCGTCGTTGGTCTCGAAAGGCCGGCCGAAGATGCGCTCGCGCGGCGGGTAATCGCTCTCGAAATCGCAGTGGTCCACCCAGACGCGCCGCCCGCCCACGAGCGAAAGCGCGTCGTAGCTCGAGTTCCATTCGCCCCCGGCGCCATCGAGCGGGTCCCACCGCGGGAAATGGTCGCGTACGCCGTGGAAGCGCAGGTTGCGCAGCACCACGCCTTCGACACGCTCGACGAGGAGCGTGCCGTTCGCGAATCCCGCGCCGGGCGAAGCGCCGACGATGGCGGTGCGCGGCGGGATCCGGACGATCACCGCGGCCGCCTGCCGGCCGGCCGAGCGCTTGCGAGCTTCCTCCAGCGGGCCGCCGGGGGCGCGCCTGCCCCAGGACTGCGGCGCGTAGGCGTGTCGATAGGCATCGAAGTCGAAAGCCGCGTCGCTGAACGCGGCGGCTCCACGCCCGTCGGCCACGTCGATGCGGCCGTGGACACGCAGCAGCTTGGGCTTGTCGCCCAGCCGCATCGCGGCATCGAGGTCGGCACGCGACCGGACATCGAGCCGCGCGCCGGGCTCCACCTCGCCTACGAGGTCCGCACCTTCGATCGCCGCCCAGCCGCTCGGTCCCTCGCGCGCCCGGACGGCCGCACAGGCGGCGAGCACGAGGGGCGCGGCGAGGAACGCGCGTCGCTTCACGCCGGGGAGGGGATCTCGGCCAGGTAGAGCCCCGGCTCGCCGTCGCCATCCGCGCTGAAAAGGACCCGTCGCTCGTCCGGCGCGAACGACGGGTGCGGGTGCGTGACCTGGCGGCTGCCCTTGTACACGCCCCAGCTGCTGTCGTGCCGCGCGATGCGCCTGGAGGTGCCACGTTCCAGGTCGAAGAGGTGCAGGAACGGATCGTTCTCGACCCCGTGCCCGGCCGGATCGGACACGTCGGAGGGCGTGCTGCAGCCATCGCCCACGATCATCGTGCCGCGTGCGTTGCTCATGAGGTGGGAGCAGGGCGGCATCGGCATGAGGCGCCGATCGGCGAGCGTGGGGGGATCGAGGCTGCAGATCCATCGCTCTCGTTCGCCGCGCGTGTAGCTCACGTAGATCATCGCGGAGCCGTCGGGCACCCAGAACTCGTGCGTGCAGCTCTCGCCGGGCGCGTGTTCCTTGCCGCAGCGGCGGTTGGTGCCGTCCTCGTCGATGAACCACATGCGCGCGTCTACCAGGTCGTGCGGCCCTTCGTGGCAGTAGGCGACTGTGCGATCGTCGTGCGGCCGGTATTGCGGGTGCCCGAGCCAGCGCTGCTCCTCGAGGATCAGCTCGCGGCTGCCGGTGGCCAGTTCAATGGAGAAGAGCCGGCAGCGTGGCTTCGCGTGGAACATCGCCGCGAATTTCTTCCAGTCCGAAAGCGCGAACCAGTCGTCCGCGTGGATCTCGATGCCGACCATCTTCGTGCACGCGGTGTTCGCCACCCAGGTGCCGTAACCCACCCAGCCATTCGGCACGGTGTAGACGATCTCCTCGGCGAGGGTATCGAGGTCCAGGCGGATGAGCAGGCGCTCGGCGCGCACGAAGTAGAGGTGCTTGTCGTCGGGCGAGAGGAAGCCGCCGAACGTGTTCTCGCGCGCGCCCTCGGTGAGCTGCAAGGCCGTGCGCGACTCGAGGTCCAGCAGGTGGTAGTTCCAGTTGGGCTTCGCCGGATCGCCCACGTGAGGACCGAACTCGCCGGCGAAGAGCAGCCGCCTGCCGTCGTTGGTGAAGCACTTCTGGTAGAAGTAGTTGCGGTGGCAAGTGACCTCGCGCGGCGTGAGGCGCGTGACCATCGCTCCGGTGTCCGGATCGTTGCGGGTCTCGAAGGGCATTGCGCGTCGGGTGTGCTTGGACATGTCGCGGTCGATCAGAGCCGCTGCAGGAGCGCCTGGCCGCCTTCGCGCAGGCGCCGGGCGGCGGCCACGGCATCGCTCTTGCCGTAGGCCACCGTCTCGAAGACCTCGCGCATGAACTTGTTCATGCGCGGGTGCTCGAAGAGCGGCGACGGCAGCGGGATGCGTCCGGCTTCGCGCGCTCTGCGCACCTGCGCGTGCGCCTCGACTTCGAGCGGTGGAAGGTTGCCCTCCGTTCGCAGCAGCGCGAGCGCGGGACGGGAAGCGGGCAGACCGCGCGTGCGCCCGAGCGTGCGCACGGCTTCCGGGTCGGTGAGGAGGAATTCGATCAGGCGCGCGGCGGTCTCGGGCTGCCTGCAATTGCGGCCCACCGCGAACATGAGCGTGGGACGCCCGAAGATGCCGCTCGCGCGCGCGTCCGGCAAGGTGGGGAAAGCGCCGAGCGCGAGCCGGTTC
>CAMPHL010000421.1 GCA_946885905.1 uncultured Pseudomonadota bacterium
TCGCCGGCCCGCGCACGTTCGACCAGTGGACCGCCTACCTGGGCGCGCTCGGCAAGCGCCTAGACGCCGAGGACGAGGCGCTGGTGGACTCCTTCGTGCGCCCCGGCCATCCCTCGACGCCGGGCTACAACGATCCGGCCTATCCCCTGACCGGCCGCCCGGTGGCACGCCCATGAAGTCCTGGTCGATGCGCATCGATGGCGCGGGCGCCACGCTGGAGAAGGTCGACGCCCCGAAGCCGGAGCCGGGGCCGCAGCAATTGCTGGTGCGCGTGCGCGCGGCCGGGCTGAACCGCGGCGAATTCATCCTCGGTCACGGGCTGCAGAAAGCCGGCACGGCGAAGGCGATCGGGATGGAAGCCGCGGGCGAAGTCGAGCAAGCGGGCCCTGGCGTCACCGCGTTCCGCGCGGGCGATCGCGTAATGGGCCGTTGCGCCGCCGCGTTCTCCGAATTCGCGCTGATGGACGTGCGCGAGGCGATGCGGATGCCGGCCGGGCTCACGTTCGAGCAGGCCGCCGGCGTGCCGCTCACCTTCCTCGTGGTGCAGGACATGCTGGTCGACCAGGGGCGCCTGAAGGCGGGCGAGTGGGTGCTCGTCACGGGCGTCTCGTCGGGCGTGGGAGTCTCCACGCTGCAGGGCGCCAAGGCGCTGGGCGCGAAGGTGATCGGCACGTCCGGCTCGCCGGAAAAGATCGAGCGCCTGAAGGCGGCCGGCCTCGACGTCGGCATCGTTACCCGCAAGGGCGACTTCCTCGAGGCCGTGATGCGCGAGACCGCAGGCAAGGGCGTGGACCTGGTCGTGAACACGGTGGGCGGCACCGTCTTCGCCGAGTGCATCCGCTGCCTCGGGTTCGAGGGCCGGCTCGCGACCGTGGGCTACGTCGACGACACGTTGAAGGCCGAGATCGATATCCAGGCGCTGCACATGAAGCGCCTCACGCTTTTCGGCGTCTCGAACAAGATGCGCAGTGCGGAGCAGCGCGCCTCCGGCGTGCCGCGCTTCATGCGCGACCTGCTGCCGGCGATCGCCGACGGCCGCATCGAGCCGCTCGTCGATCGCGTGTTCCCGTTCGACGAGCTTGCGGCCGCGAAGGCCTTCATGGAATCCAACCAGCAGGCCGGCAAGATTGTCCTGTCCATGCCGTAGTCCCCCGAGGAGACCGCCATGCGCACCTTCCTGCTCGCCGTTGCTCTTGCCGTCGGCGCCTTCGACGCCGCGGCACAGGCCTATCCCGCCAAACCCGTCCGGCTCGTCGTGGGCTTCGCGCCGGGCGGAGCCGCGGACACCGTGGCGCGCGCGCTCTCCGAGCCGCTGGGCCGGATCCTGGGCCAGCCGATCATCGTGGAGAACAAGCCCGGCGCCGGCTCCTCGATCGCCGCGGAGAACGTCGCCAAATCCGCGCCGGACGGCTACAGCGTGCTGATCGCGAGCCCCTCGAGCATCTCGGTCAATCCCGCGATCAACGCGAAGCTGAACTACAAGCCTTCGGACCTCGCGCCCATCACCAAGGTCTCGTCCTCGCCGCTGCTGATCGTGGTGAACCCGGCCACGGGCATCAACTCGGTGAAGGAGCTCATCGAGGCTGCGAAGAAGGACCCGGGCAAGCTGAACTACGCGACCTCGGGCGTGGGCTCCGCGCCGCACTTCGGCGCCGCGCACTTCAGCCAGGTCGCGGGCGTGCAGATGGTGCACGTGCCGTTCAAGGGCGGCTCGCCCGCGATCACCTCGGTCGTGGCCGGCGACACGCACCTGTCGTTCGCCACGCCACCGTCGGTGCTCGGAATGGTGAAGGCCAACCGGCTGAAGGCGCTCGCCGTGACCAGTCGCGAGCGCTCCCCGCTCATGGCCGACATCCCCGGCATGGCCGAGGCGGGCCTGCCGGATTACGCGATGGCGTTCTGGTACGGGCTCTTCGTGCCCGCCGGGACGCCGCCGGAGGTGATCAGGAAGCTCTACGCGGCGACCATCGAGGCCGCGCAGAAGCCCGAGTTCAAGGCCGCCCTCGCGCGCGAGGGCACCGAGGTCGCGCTCTCGGCTTCGACGGAGGAGTTCGCCGCGTTCCTCGCCGAAGACGCGAAGTTCTGGGCGAAGCTCGCGAAGGATTCCGGCGCCAGGGCCGATTGAAGTTTCGCGCCGGACGCCTCGGCCCGGATCACTCGAAGCCGGCGAAGGTCGCGAACTCGGAAGGACCGGCGCGCTCGGTGACCAGGCGGTTGACCGGATCGGCCTCGTCCGCGTAGCCCAGCGCCATGCCGCAGATCACGATCTCGTGGTCCGGGATCGCGAGGCTGCGGCGGATCACCGCGTGGAAGTCCGCGAAGGCGGCCTGCGGGCAGGTGTCCAGCCCCATGCCGCGGGCGCCGATCATGATCGTGCCCATGAAGATGCCGAGGTCGAGCCACGAGCCGATCTCGAGGTCTTGGTCGAGCGTGAAGACGAGGCCCACGGGCGCGCCGAAGAACTCGAAGTTCTTCCGCCGCTGGCGCTCGGTGCCCTCGAAGTCGCCCTTGCGCAGGCCGAGCAGCCCGTACATGTCCCAGCCGATCTTGCGGCGGCGCGAGAGGAAGGGCTCGCGCCAGTGGACCGGGTAGTAGTTCCAGTCGCGCTTGTGGGCCGCCTGCCCCTCCCGATCGAGCGAATCGAGGATCGCGTGGACCAGGCGGTCGCGGGTCGCGCCCGCGACGACGTGCACCTTCCAGGGCTGGATGTTGGTGCCGCTGGGCGCGCGGGAGGCGAGCGCCAGCAGCTCCTCGACGCGCGCGCGGTCGACGGGAGTGGGCAGGAATGCGCGCACGGATCGGCGCGTGCGGATGGCCTCGTCGGCAGGAGCGCTCATCAGGGACGGTAGAACCAGACCTTCGCGATCAGCCCGTCCACCACCTGGTAGACCGCGACCGCCTCGATGGGGCCCGCTTCGATGCCGACCACGCGCTCGTGGTCCACCACCTTGTCGCCCGTCGCGATGCGATTGACGATGGTCGCGTGCAGGTCGGGCGAGCTGAAGCGCTTCGCGTAAACCTCCCGCAGTTGCGCCTGGCCGGCGATCGACGGCTCCGTGGCCGGCATGCGCCAGATCCGGATGTCGTCCGCATAGGTCGCCGCGAACCTCTCGAGGTCGCGC
>CAMPHL010000422.1 GCA_946885905.1 uncultured Pseudomonadota bacterium
CGTCGGCTCGACGCGCCGCTGGCGGACCATGCCGTGGCTCGTGGTGCTGTTCGGCGCGGAGCTTACCGCGGCCCTGGGCAACTGGAAGCGGGGGGATCAGGAGGGCGCCACGTGAAAGAGCTCGAAGCGGCCGGTCTTCTCGATGAGGCCGCTCGCCCGCATGAGGCTCACCATCCCTTCCTCGTTGATCTCGAACTCGCGCAAGTCCGAGAACATGTTCGGGACGGTGAGCAGCGAGTCGAGCTCGCCCGACTGGCCGAAGGCGATCAGCAGCCCCGGCTTCGCCTGCGGGGCGGAAGTGATGGTCGGCTGGACCCACACGGGCCGCGCCATGCTGCCGAGGAACTGGATGCCGAACTCCATCCCGCCCTCGTCGAAAAGGGTGATCCAGCGCACCACGGCGATGGTCCAGCGGGCGCGGTCGCCCAGCTTCACGCCCACGACCTCGCCCACCCCGATGGGCTGCTGCGTGGCGCCCATCCTGCGCACCTTGAGCCCGCCCGCGCTCTCGTTCACCACGTCCCATTCGTAGACCGGGATCGGCTGCGAGGCGTCGTCGGTGGGCAGCGCCACGAGGGGCATCGTGATGCCCTTCCGGAGGGCCTCGCGTTCTTCGGCCGCGTCCATGCGCGGCTCGAACGACACGAAGTGCCCCACGGCCTTGATGCCCACGCAGATCGCGACGGTGGAATCGCCCGGGTTGCGGCGGTAGGCGCGCTTCGGCGGATCGCCCCAGAGGGTAACCAGGCGTCCGAGCAGCGCCAGGCCCTCGGGCCCCAGCGACTGTTTCATCGCCGCCGACACGTTGCCTGCTTCGGCGGCCTGCTTCTTCGCGCGCAGCTTGTCGACGATCGGATTGGCGTCCAGCAGGCGCCAGTTCGGCCCGCCCTTGTCCTCGTCGGGCGCGATGATCGGCTTGGGCGTGCGGTCCAGGTCGCACGGCACGAGGAAGTGCCCCCCCGGCCGGGTGGCGGGACGCGACCGCTGGAGCGTGCAAAGGCCCCACCACGCGTGCGCCTGCTGCACGATCTTGTCGAGCTCGCCCTGCACGAGGCGGTACGGGTCGCACAGCGAAAGCAGCAACGCCTGGACGTACTGGTCGAAGATGGTGGACCTGGCTTCGGCATCCACCACCTCGCGCTCGACCTTCTCCTGCTCGGCGTACAGGTACAGCTGGTGCAGGTCGTGCCAGACGCCCGGCGGCACCGGCGTATACGACTTGTAGCTCGCGCGCAGCATCGCGAACAAATACTCCATCGCGCGCAGGATCTGGGCCGGCAGACCGCGCTTGGACGCGAATGCGTTGAGCAGTCCGCCCGACTTCTCCACCAGCGTGATCTTGTAGCCCATGGCGAGCTCGGCGGCGAGGTCGCGCGCGACCATCAGCGCTTCACGGGCCTTGGGCGTCAGCGGAAGCGTTGCCTTGCCGTACACGGCGTCCAGCTCCTCCAGCGCGGTCATGGCGGGTGCCCGGTATGCGTCGAGGATCGCCACGCGCGTCTCCGTGTCCAACTTCGCGCGCGAGAGCTGCGCAAGATGCAGCGCCATCTTGCGCCCCGAGTCCATGCTCTGGGCCAGGGGCAGGGAGTCGATCCAGGCCTTGACTTGCTTCGGCCTCGTCTCCAGGTCCTTTGGGACCGGGACTCGATCGGGTACGGCGATCACGAGCGGCATGGCGCGTAGGTCCTGGTAATCTTTTCCGGAGCATAAAGGAGGGCTTAACTTTTTGAAATACAAGCCATTATTGCAATTGTCAGCCGCTGTAACATTGCTGTTAACCGTAGCTGGGTACGCTTCCGCGTTCGAGCTCTCCGATAGCTCGGGCAAGCGCCATGCGCTGGCCGACTACAAGGGACGCTGGGTCGTGCTCAACTTCTGGGCGACGTGGTGCGTTCCCTGCATCCAGGAGATTCCCGAGATCGCGGAGTTCGCCCGCACTTATCCGCGCGTGGCGGTGATCGGCGTGGCCATGGACGCCGAGAACCCGGCGAAAGTGAAGCAGTTCGCGCAGAAGACAGGCCACACCTATCCGCTGGTGCTCGCCAACGACGCGGTGGAGAAGCAGCTGGGCGAGCCCAAGGCGCTGCCGACGACGCGGGTTTACGACCCCACGGGCAAGGTCGTCTACGACCGCGCGGGCCGGGTGGACGTCCGGGCGCTCGAAGGGCTCACGAAGTCGAAGCGGGAAGTGAAGGGATAGAAACGCAGGCGCCAGGAGCAGCCGGGAAACCAGCCGCCGCAATCAGGCGGAAGCGCCGAGCGCCCATTTGTCGCGCAGCGCCCTGAACACTTTGTCGGGATAGTCGGCCTGTCCGAGCGAACCGTTGTAGCGCCCGAGCGCGTTGGCGAGGTTGCCCTTCTCCCGATCGAGGTAGTGCCGCAGGATCGTGCAGCCGTAGCGCAGGTTGGTGCGCTCGTGGAAGAGGTTGTGCGTGGGGCCGGCGGTGCCCCCGAGCTCCTTCACCCAGAACGGCATCACCTGCATGAGCCCGCGCGCGCCCGCGCGCGAAACCGCGTACTTGCGGAACTTGCTCTCCACGTCGATCACCGCGAGGACCAGGTGCGGATCGTGGCCCGCGCGCAGCGACTCCTAGCGCACGAGCGCCAGGAACCGGCGCGCGGCTTCTTCGTCCGGGAAGCGGCCCAGGACGCGCCGCGTCATCGCGCGCACCCAGGCGCGGGTGTCGAGGTCCTTGAAGTCGACCGGCGTGCGATCGTTCACCGCGGCGGACAAGGTCGCGCGCACCGAGGCCGAAAGCACCTCGTACTGCTGCGCGCCGGCCAGCGCATCGCCGCCGGCGATGGCGGCAGCGGCGGCGAAGGCGAGGCTAGGAAGCCGCAGCCTTCCCATGAGCGAGGCGTTCGGCGACGTGCTTCACCGCGTCGGCCAGCGGCACCTTGGCGGCCTGCGCGTCGCGGCGATGCTGGTACTCGACCACGCCTTCCTTGAGCCCGCGATCGCCGATCACCACGCGGTGCGGGATGCCGATCAGCTCCTGGTCGGCGAGCAGCACGCCGGGGCGCTCGTCGCGATCGTCGAGGAAGGCCTCGATGCCTTTCGCGGCCAGGTCCTCGTAGAGCCTGTCGGCCGCGGCGCGCACCGAGTCGCTGCGGTGGTA
>CAMPHL010000423.1 GCA_946885905.1 uncultured Pseudomonadota bacterium
GAGGACGGCATCGAGGTCCAACTCGCCGCGCGTGGCGCGGCCCACGACCTCGAAGCCCGCGATCGCCGAGGCCTCCTCGGGCTTGCCGTGCATGTCGATCACGCCGATCACGACGTCGCGGCCGGCCTCCTTCATGCGCCGCGCGGCGGCGAGCATCGCGTCGGTCTTGCCCGCGCCGGGGAACGCGCCGAAGAAGATCTTCAGCTTGCCCCGGGAACCCGGGACGGATTCCGCGGCCGGAGTGGCAACGGCTGCAGCCATATAGGCCTATTATCCCCTCATGGAAGACGCCCTCCTGCTCGCGCGCGCGCAGTTCGGCCTGAACATCGGCTTCCACATCCTCTTCCCGACCCTCACGATCGGGCTAGCCTGGTTCCTCCTGGGCTTCCGCATCAAGTACCAGCGCACCCGCGACGCGGGTTGGCTCGCGACCTACAAGCTGTGGGTGAAGATCTTCGCGCTCACTTTCGCCATGGGCGTGGTGACCGGGATCGTGATGTCGTTCCAGTTCGGCACCAACTGGCCGGGCTACATGAACACGGTAGGCGCGATCGCCGGCCCGCTGCTCGCTTACGAAATCCTTACCGCCTTCTTCCTCGAGGCGACTTTCCTCGGCGTGATGCTCTTCGGCATGAACCGCGTGCCGGACTGGCTTCACATCACGGCCACCGCGCTCGTGGCGGTCGGCACGACGCTGTCGGCCTTCTGGATCCTGGCGCTCAACTCCTGGATGCAGACGCCGACCGGGCACGTCATGGAGGGCGGCCAGATCATCGCGGGCAGCTGGTGGGAGGTGATCATGAATCCGTCCTTCCCGTACCGCTTCGTGCACATGTTGCTGGCCTCCGCGCTCACGACCTCGTTCGTGATCGTGGGGCTTTCGGCGTGGCGCCTGCTCAAGGCGGCCGCCGACCCTGGAGCGCGCAAGACCTTGCGCGCGGCGCTGCTGGTCGCCGCGTGCCTGGTGCCGGTGCAAGTCGTCGTGGGTGACCTGCACGGCCTCAACACGCTCGAGCACCAGCCGGCCAAGATCGCGGCGATGGAGGCCATCTGGAAGACCGAGCGCGGCGTGCCCCTTGTTCTCTTCGCGATTCCAAACGCGCAGGAGCGGCGCAACGACTACGCCATCGAGCTGCCGTACGGCGCGAGCCTGATCCTCAAGCACGACCCGCGCGCGGAGGTAAAGGGCATCGACGCCTTCGAGCACCATCCCCCGGTGCTGCCCGTGTTCTGGGCTTTCCGCATCATGGTGGGGATCGGCGTGCTCATGCTCCTCGTTTCGTGGTGGGGCACCTGGGCCACGCGAAAGGACATGTTCCCGCCGCGCTGGATGCTCTGGGGCTTCGCGGCCTTCACCTTCTCCGGCTGGATCGCGACGCTTGCGGGCTGGATCGTGACGGAGGTGGGACGCCAGCCCTGGATGGTGACCGGCGTGCTGCTGGTGAAGGACTCGGTCGGGCCGATCACGGGCGCGCAGCTCGGCGCGAGCATCACCGGCTACGCTGCCACCTACTCGCTGATGTTCATCGCATACATGGTGGTGCTCACGCACATGGCCGGGAAGGGAGCCGACCAGGGACACGCGCCGTCCTCGCATGCGGCCACCGAAGTGCTCGCGCGGCGCGGCGGCGCGCCCGACCCGGCGGGGAGCTGACCATGGACATGGCGCTCGTCTTCATGGTGCTCATGGGCGTGGCCGTGCTGGTCTACGTGATCCTCGACGGCTACGACCTCGGCGTGGGCATGCTCCTGCCGGCGGCCACGCGCGAGGAGCAATCGGTAATGGTCTCCTCGATCGGTCCTTTCTGGGACGCGAACGAGACCTGGCTCGTGCTGGGCGTGGGAATCCTGCTCGCCGCCTTCCCGAGGGCGAACGGCATCGTGCTCACCGCGCTCTACCTCCCGGTCGTCGCGATGCTGGTGGGCCTGATGTTGCGCGGCGTGGCTTTCGAGCTGCGCGTGAAGGCGCTCGGCTGGCACCGGGAGCTGTGGAACTGGCTCTTCTGGTTCGGCTCGTTCGTGGCCTCGTTCTTCCAGGGCGTGATGCTGGGACGCTACGTGACCGGTTTCGAAACGGGCGTCGGATACTGGCTGTTCGCCGCCCTCGTGGGAGCGAGCCTCTGTGGCGGCTACGTGCTCATGGGCGCGACATGGCTCATCCACAAGACCGAGGGCGAGCTGCAGCGCAAGGCGGTCGCCTGGACGCGTTGGGGAATGCTCTGGGTGACCCTGGGCGTGGTCCTGGTGAGCCTGGCCACGCCGCTGGTGAGCGCCACGGTACGCGACAAGTGGTTCGACTTCCCGCGCACGCTGTGGCTCATGATCCTGCCGCTCACCACCGCGGGCGTGGGCTTCTGGCTCTGGCGCCTCACCTCGCGGATGGGCGCGGGCAACCTCGCGCGGGACTGGCTGCCCTTCGCGGCCGCCGCGGCAATCTTCGCGCTCGCCTTCCTGGGCCTCGCCTACAGCATCTATCCCTACGTGGTGATCGACCGCCTCACGATCTGGGAGGCTGCCACGCACCCCTCCGCCCAGAAAGTGCTCCTCGCGGGCGCGCTCGTGGTGCTGCCCTTCATCGCGGCGTACACGATCCTTTCGTACCGGATCTTCAGGGGGAAAGCCAAGGGGGGGTTGTACGACTAGGGGCGCACGAGCCACCCCTGCTTACTTCTCGATCAGCTGCCTCTTCTCCTTGACGTCCTTCCACGCGTCCGCGTCCGGCGGCGCAGGCTTGCGCTCGACCAGCGGCTTCCAGGCCTTGGACAGCTCGGCGTTGAGGGCGATGAAATCCCTCTGGTCGGCCGGGACGTCGTCCTCGGCGAAGATCGCCTCGACCGGGCATTCGGCCACGCACAGGGTGCAGTCGATGCACTCGTCCGGGTCGATGACCAGCATGTTGGGCCCTTCCCGAAAACAATCGACCGGGCACACATCAACGCAATCGGTATACTTGCATTTGATGCAGCTTTCGGTGACCACGTAAGTCATAGCGTTCCTGTCGTATATGGCGCGCCGCGAGAGGCGGCTAAACGTCATAGTCTAGCAGAAACAAGGCGATAGCGTCGCCTCCCACCCCTCGTGGAAGCTTCCCAAGGCAGTCGAATTTGGTTAGCAT
>CAMPHL010000424.1 GCA_946885905.1 uncultured Pseudomonadota bacterium
GCGATCGCGACGAGGAGGGCGAGGCCCGCGGCGGCGTGCAAGGCTTGGGCGATGTCCATGGTCGCGGCGATTATCGCGGAAGCGGCGCCGCCACAGGGCAAGTGGGGTCCGAAACTGCTATAATTTCGCGCTGATGGAAACGGGATGAGCCTCCAGGATAGTTGCGCTCTCCCGTTTTTTTGCGCCCGCAGTTTTCACCCGCATTTTCCGGAGCCGTCCCCGTGTCGCAGAAGATTCCCGCCGTCCTCGTCCTCGCCGACGGGAGCGTTTTCCGGGGCTGCAGCATCGGGTGGGAAGGCGCTCCCGGGAAACCGGCGCGCACGGCCGGCGAGGTCGTCTTCAATACCTCGATGACGGGCTACCAGGAGATCCTCACCGATCCCTCCTACGCCGGGCAGATCGTCACCCTCACCTATCCGCATGTCGGCAATACCGGTACCAACGCGGAAGACGTCGAATCGCGCAAGGTGTACGCGGCGGGCCTCATCATCCGCGACCTGCCGCTGGCGGCCTCCAACTGGCGCCGCAGCGAGGACCTTTCCACTTTCCTGCGGCGCAACGAAGTCGTCGCGATCGGCGACATCGACACGCGCCGGCTCACGCGGCTGCTGCGCTCCAGGGGAGCGCAGAACGGCTGCATCGTCGCCGGGGCCGATGCGGCCGACAGGGTCGACGCGGCCCTCGCCGCGGCCAAGGCCGCTCCGTCGATGGCCGGGCAGGACCTCGCGAAGGTCGTGAGCGTCGACAAGGCGTACGACTGGAACGGCAGCCTCTGGGCGCTCGGCACCGGCTACAGCTCGTCGGGCGAATCGCGCTTCCACGTGGTCGCGTACGACTACGGCATCAAGCACAACATCCTGCGGCACCTCGCCGAGCGGGGCTGCAAGGTCACGGTGCTGCCCGCCACCGCCACCGCGAAGGACGCGATGGCGCTCGGGCCCGACGGGGTCTTCCTCTCGAACGGCCCGGGCGATCCCGAGCCGTGCGGCTACGCGATCCAGGCGATCCGCGAGATCGTCGACGCCGGCGTGCCGACCTTCGGCATCTGCCTCGGCCACCAGCTCCTCGGCCTTGCCAGCGGAGCCAGGACGCTCAAGATGAAGTTCGGCCACCACGGCGCGAACCACCCCGTACAGGATCTCCAGTCGGGCAAGGTCTTCATCACGAGCCAGAACCACGGCTTCGCGGTGGACGAGCAGACGCTGCCGTCCAACGTGCGTGCCACGCACCGCTCGCTCTTCGACGGGACGCTCCAGGGCATCGAGCGCACCGACAAGCCGGCCTACAGCTTCCAGGGGCACCCCGAGGCCTCACCCGGACCGCGGGAGATGAGCTACCTCTTCGACCGGTTCGTCGCGATGATGGAGAAGCGCAAAGGTGCCTAGGCGCACGGACATCGAGTCCATCCTCATCATCGGCGCGGGCCCGATCGTGATCGGGCAGGGCTGCGAGTTCGACTACTCCGGCGCCCAGGCGTGCAAGGCGCTCAAGGACGAGGGCTACCGGGTGATCCTGGTCAACTCGAACCCGGCGACCATCATGACCGATCCGGAGATGGCCGACGTGACCTACATCGAGCCGATCACGTGGCAGATGGTGGCGCGCATCATCGAGAAGGAAAGGCCCGACGCGCTGCTGCCCACGATGGGCGGGCAGACGGCGCTCAACTGCGCGCTCGACCTCGCGCGCGAGGGCGTGCTGGAGAAGTTCGGCGTCGAGATGATCGGCGCCAGGAAGGAGGCGATCGACAAGGCCGAGGACCGCGAGAAGTTCAAGAACGCGATGACGAAGATCGGGCTGGAGTCCCCCCGGAGCGCGTTGGCGCACTCCCTTGAAGAGGCGCTCCAGGTCCAGGCGATGGTGGGCTTCCCCACGATCATCCGCCCCTCCTTCACGCTCGGCGGCACGGGTGGCGGCATCGCCTACAACATGGAGGAGTTCACCGCCATCTGCGAGCGCGGGCTCGAGGCCTCGCCCACCAGGGAGCTGCTGATCGAGGAGTCGGTGATCGGCTGGAAGGAGTTCGAGATGGAGGTGGTCCGCGACAAGGCGGACAACTGCATCATCATCTGCTCGATCGAGAACCTCGATCCCATGGGCGTGCACACCGGCGACTCGATCACGGTGGCCCCGGCGCAGACGCTCACCGACAAGGAATACCAGATCATGCGGGATGCCTCGATCGCGTGCCTGCGCGAGATCGGGGTGGAAACCGGCGGCTCGAACGTGCAGTTCGGCATCAACCCCGACAACGGCCGCATGGTCATCATCGAGATGAACCCGCGCGTCTCGCGCTCCTCGGCGCTCGCCTCGAAGGCCACGGGTTTCCCGATCGCCAAGATCGCCGCCAAGCTTGCGGTGGGCTACACGCTCGACGAGCTCGACAACGACATCACCGGCGGAGCGACGCCGGCCTCCTTCGAGCCCACGATCGACTACGTGGTCACCAAGGTGCCGCGCTTCGCCTTCGAGAAATTCAGGCAGGCCGACGACCGCCTCACCACGCAGATGAAGAGCGTGGGCGAGGTGATGGCGATCGGGCGCAACTTCCAGGAGTCGCTGCAGAAGGCGCTCCGCGGGCTGGAAGTCGGTGTGGACGGCTTCAACCTGAAGTCCGTCGACATGGACAGGATCGAGGACGAGCTCGCCTACCCGCGCGCCGAGCGCCTCTGGTACGTGGCCGACGCTTTCGGCGTGGGCATGCCGCTCGAGGAAGTGCAGCGTTTCACGAAGATCGATACCTGGTTCCTGGTGCAGATCAAGGACCTGGTCGACACCGAGCTCGAGATCGAGAAGAAGGCGCTCGCGGACTTCGACCGCGATGCCCTCTACGCGCTCAAGCGCAAGGGGTTTTCCGACCGGCGCCTGGCCCATCTCTGGAAGACCACCGAGCACGAGGTGCGCGACAGGCGCCACGCGCTCGGCATCCGGCCGGTATTCAAGCGCGTCGATACCTGCGCCGCGGAGTTCGAGACCGGCACCGCCTACATGTACTCGTCCTACGATGAAGAGGACGAGTCGCAACCGACCGATCGCCGCAAGATCATGGTCCTGGGCGGCGGGCCCAACCGCATCGGCCAGGGCATCGAGTTCGACTACTGCTGC
>CAMPHL010000425.1 GCA_946885905.1 uncultured Pseudomonadota bacterium
GGCTACCTCTCATTGCCAGGACCGTGCCGATCTCCAGCGGCTATCCGCCGATCGATCGCGTTGTGGTGACGGTCACCGCGCGAGTGGTCGGGGTCACCATCGCGGTCGATGCGCGCCGCCTCGCGCATCGCGTTCGTGGTCTCGCCCGCTACTCGCGAGGGCGTTCACGCCAAAGGCGATCGAACGCGCGTGGTCGCGATCACCACGCGAGCGGTGCGATTCGCGCGGCGGGTCGACCCCTGCGAAGGGCGTCGCATGCCACGCTCGTGGCGACTTCGTCCACAGGTCCCGGAGGAGGGGAAGACCGCCAATCCGCCAAGACGCCGGGCGCCCCCCGTCCGCGCAGGAAAGGGGGGCAAGCTGGGCGCAGGCGCGCGCGGACCGCTAGGCGAAGAGGGCCGTGGCCTTGCGCGCGAGGTCCTCGCCCGTGAAGGGCTTCGGCAAGAACTCCGTGCGCGCGTCGATCGTGATGCCCGGGTCCTGGTCGTTGCCCATGAAGCCGGAGCAGAGCAGGACCCGGAGGTCCGGCAGCCGCTGGCGCAGGGCATCCGCGAGCTTCACGCCGCTCATGCCGGGGAGCACCACGTCCGTGACGAGCAGGTCGACCCTCGCGTCGAGCTCTTCGACCAGTGTGAGCGCTTCCTCGGCCGTGCCGGCCGAGACCACGTTCAAGCCCGTGTTTTCCAGGTTGCGCTGCATGATCCGGCGGATCGAGGGCTGGTCCTCGACGATGACGACGAGCCCGTGCAGCTGCTGCTTGGGCACGCTCTGCGGCGCCAAGCTCGCGCGCATGGCCGCGGGGGCCTTGCTCGGCGCCGGTGCGAGCGGCAGCAGCACCGTGAACTTCGAACCGTGCCCCGGCTTGCTGCTGGCCTCGATGTGGCCGTTGGCCTGCTTGGCGATGCCGTAGCAGGTGGCGAGGCCCAACCCGGTGCCCTTTTCACCCTTGGTGGTGAAGAAGGGCTCGAAGATCTGCGCCATCACCTCTTCGCTCATGCCGGTGCCGGTGTCCGACACGGTGAGCGCGGCGTAGTCGCCCGACGCCAGCTCGCGGTGGTTCGAGATGCGGCGTACGTCCACGTGCATCGTGAGGGTTCCGCCGTCGCGCATGGCGTCCCGGGCGTTGACCGCGAGGTTCATGACGAGCTGGTCGAGTTGGCCCGCATCGAAGGTCACGTGCACGGGCTGCGCCGCCTCGACGAAGCAGAGCTCCATCGACGCCGCCAGCGTGCGCTGCAGCACCCTGCAGATGCCCAGCACCGCGCCGTTGAGCTCGAGCAGCACCGGTTCGACGGGCCGCTTGCGCGAAAACGCGAGCAGCTGGCTCGTCAGCTTGGCCGCGCTGTCCGCGGCCTTGAGCACCTCCGCCAGAGCGCTGCGCCGTGGATCGCCGGGCGCCAGATCGTCCATCACGAAGCGCGAGAACGAGATGATCGCCGTCAGCAAGTTGTTGAAATCGTGGGCCACGCCGCCTGCGAGGCGGCCGATGGACTCCATCTTCTGCGCCTGCAGCATCTGGCGCTTCGACTCCGCGAGCTCGAGCACCGTCGCCTGCAGCTCTCGAGTGGCGCGCTGGCGTTCGGTCACGTCGTTCAAGAAGAGCAGGACGCTCGGGGCGGAGCCGAGGCCCTCGGCGCGCTTGAGCGATGCGCCGTACCAGCGCTCTTTCTCCGTGCCCGCGTTGACGCACACCTCCAGCGTCTCCGCTTGCCCGGTGGTCGCGATGCGCGCGATCGCGTCCAGCAGGATGTCGCCCTCCTTGCTGCGCTGCGTGGACGCCGACGCCTCGAGGAGCTGTGCCACCTCGGGAGGCAGGTCGGCCCGGTTGGCGAACTCGACCGCACCACCGGCATCGAGCACGAACATCAACTCGGGTGCGCCGTGGACGAGCGCGGCCTGGAGAGCCTGCGTGCGGGCGACGACGCTATGGGGCTTCTGGGAAGTGCGCTGCATGGCTTACTGCCTCGCGAAGGGCACGATGCATGTCCTGTGCCTGGCGGTAAAACCGCAACCTTATCGATCGCGCGCGGTGCGGCCGCGCTCGGCGGGTGGTGGGCGGTGCCACAGCCTATGGTCGATTCGGCCAACGAACTCGGCAATCGACCGCTTCGAGACCGCGATGTCCCTGCGGTTTGGGAGGTCCCGGGCTTGGCACGACCCTGGCAATGAGGAGCGTAGGCCCCAAACGAGGTCTACTCCCGTGCCGACACAAGCCTTCGACAAGACACTCGTCATCGAACCTGCACCGAAGAAGCCCGACTCGGTCGACGAGCCGCAGGCGACATTGACGGTGCTGTGCGGAAACGACCTCGGTGCGGTCCACGTGCTGAGTCAGGCCGAGAGCGTGCTCGGGCGCGGACCGACCGCGCAGATCTCGCTCGATGACGATGGCGCCTCGCGCAGGCACTGCCAGATCGTGCGGGCGAAGGACGGCTACGTGGTCGAAGACCTGGGCAGCACGAACGGCGTGTACGTGGACGGGGTGCGCATCGGGCCGCCCGTGCTGCTCGCGCCGGGCGCCCGGGTCCAGATCGGCAACACCATCATGCGCTTCGCGCTGCTCGACGCGCTCGAGCGCGAGGCCGCCCGCAGCATGTACGAGATGAGCGTGCACGACGGGCTCACCGGCGTGTTCAATCGTCGCTACCTCGAGGAGCGGATCACGAGCGAGTTCGCGTTCGCGTTTCGCCACAAGACCGCGCTGTGCGTCCTGCTCGTGGACATCGACCATTTCAAGCGCATCAATGACACCTACGGCCATGCCGCCGGCGACTACGTGCTGCGCAGCGTCGCCAACTCGCTGAAGGCCGGCATCCGCACCGAAGACGTGGTCGCGCGCTACGGCGGCGAGGAATTCGCGATCATCGCGCGCGGCGTGGACGTGCCCGGAGCCCGCGCCTTCGCGGAGCGTGTGCGTGTGATGATCGAGCGCACCCACATCGCCTGGGAAGGCCAGCGCATCGCCGTCACGGCGAGCGTGGGCCTCTCCCACAACCACGCCGCTTCGCCCGCGGCGCGGCCCGAAGCGCTCGTCGCCGACGCGGACACGGCCCTCTATGCGGCGAAGCGCGCTGGCCGAAATCGGGTGGAGGTCGCCCAGTC
>CAMPHL010000426.1 GCA_946885905.1 uncultured Pseudomonadota bacterium
GTACCTCAACGGCACCCGCAAGATCGAAGTGCCGAAGAAGCGCCACGTGGCCGACCCGAACCGCCAGCTGGTGATCACCGGCGCGACCGGCAACAACCTGAAGAACGTCAGCCTGAAGCTGCCGGTGGGCCTGCTCACCTGCGTCTCCGGCGTGTCAGGTTCGGGCAAGTCCACGCTGGTGAACGACACGCTCTATGCGGCGGTGGCGCGCGAGCTCTATCGGGCGCACGAGGAGCCCGCGCCGCACGAGGCGATCGAGGGCCTCGACCACTTCGACAAGGTGATCAACGTCGACCAGAGCCCCATCGGGCGCACGCCGCGCTCGAACCCCGCGACGTACACGGGCCTTTTCACGCCCATACGGGACCTCTTCGCCGGAGTGCCCGAGTCGCGCGCGCGCGGCTACGGACCGGGACGTTTCTCCTTCAACGTGAAGGGCGGTCGCTGCGAGGCCTGCCAGGGCGACGGCCTCATCAAGGTCGAGATGCACTTCCTGCCGGACGTGTACGTGCCGTGCGACGTGTGCCACGGCAAGCGCTACAACCGCGAGACCCTGGAAGTCAAGTACAAGGGCCGCTCGATCGACGAGGTGCTCGACATGACGGTCGAGGCCGCGCATGAATTCTTCGCCTCGGTGCCTTCGATCGCGCGCAAGCTCGCCACGCTCCTCGAGGTCGGGCTCGGATACATCAAGCTCGGCCAGAGCGCGACCACGCTCTCCGGAGGCGAGGCGCAGCGCGTGAAGCTCTCGCTCGAGCTGTCCAAGCGCGACACGGGGCGCACGCTCTTCATCCTCGACGAGCCCACCACGGGCCTGCACTTCCACGACATCGACCTTTTGCTCAAGGTGCTGCATCGCCTGCGCGACCACGGCAATACCGTGGTGGTCATCGAGCACAACCTCGACGTCATCAAGACGGCCGACTGGCTCCTGGACCTGGGGCCCGAGGGCGGCGACGGCGGCGGACGGGTCGTGGCCGAGGGTACCCCCGAGGAGGTCGCGGGCGCGGCCGAGAGCTTCACCGGCCGCTTCCTGGCGCCGATACTGGCCCCCTCCCCGCGCCGCCGCGCCGCGGCCGGTTGATGGTGGACCCGCGCGAGCTTCTCCTCGCGAGCTTCAGGGCCGCGATCGCCGTCGCCGACCCGCTCGAGATCGTTCCTTCGCACCTGCCGCCGCCTCCCCGCGGGCGCACCGTCGTGGTGGGCGCGGGCAAGGCTGGCGGCGCCATGGCCCTCGCGGTCGAAAGGCACTGGCCGGGAAACGCGCCGCTCGAGGGCATCGTGATCACGCGCTACGGGCATTCACTCCCGACACGACGAATCCGCGTGATCGAAGCGGGGCACCCGGTCCCCGACGAGAAGGGTGAGGGCGCCGCGCGCGAGATCCTCGCGGCCGCATCGAGTCTTGCCGAGGAGGACCTGCTGCTCGTGCTCGTCTCGGGCGGCGGATCGGCGCTGCTCTCGCTGCCTGCCGAGGCAATCCCGATGGAGGACCTCAAGGCGGTGACGAAGTCGCTGCTCGCCAGCGGCGCCACGATCCAGGAAATGAACACGGTGCGCAAGCACCTGTCCGCCATCCAGGGAGGGCGCCTGGCGGCCGCGACGCGCGCGCGCGTGCTCGCGCTGGTGATCTCCGACGTGACGGGGGACGATCCGACGCACATCGCATCGGGCCCCTGCGCACCGGATCCGACCACCTTCGCCGACGCGGCCGAGATCCTGCGGCGCAATCGGGTCACGCCACCCGCATCGATCGACGCGCGCCTCGAGGCAGGAATGACCGGGCGTGTGCCGGAGACGCCGAAGCCCGGCGATCCGGCTTTCGCGCGCGTTGAAAACCGCGTGATCGCCACCGCGCAGGCGAGCCTCGCGGCAGCCGGCGAAACGTTCCGTGCGCGGGGCGTGACTCCGCTCATCCTGGGCGACAGCGTGACCGGGGAGTCGCGCGAGGTCGCGAAGGTCTTCGCGGCGTTCGCGCGCCAGATCCGGCAGCACGCCCAGCCCCTACGCCCGCCAGTGGCGCTCGTTTCGGGTGGCGAGACCACGGTGACGATCCGCGGGCGGGGGCGTGGCGGGCGCTGCGCCGAGTTCCTGCTTTCGCTGGCGATCGAGCTTGGCGGGCTCGAGCGCACCCACGCGATTGCCTGCGACACCGACGGCATCGACGGCAGCGAGGACAATGCCGGCGCGTTGCTCGGTCCCGACTCGCTCGCGCGCGCGGTCGCCGCCGGGCTGGACGCGAGGCGCCTGCTCGCGGACAACGACGGATACGGCTTCTTCTCGGCCCTGGGCGACCTCGTCGTCACGGGTCCAACGCGCACCAACGTGAACGACTACCGCGCCATCCTGCTGGCCTGAGGGCATCTTGCGGCGCGCCGGCCGCCTGTACGAGCTTGGAAGAAAAAAGGCCCGCGTTCTTCTCGCGGGCCTTTCGGTTCTAGCGGGGTATCCGCGTTGCGTTTGCCAACACTAGGACTTGACCTTGGAATCACCCGTGTCGCGAGCGTCCTCGACCGCGGCGGGGCGGTCCATCAGCTCCACGTAGGCCATGGGCGCGTTGTCGCCCTGGCGGAAGCCCATCTTCAGGATGCGCAGGTAACCGCCGTTGCGCGCCTTGTAGCGCGGACCCAGCTCGTCGAAGAGCTTCACGACCATCTCGCGGTCGCGCAGGCGGTCGAAGGCGAGGCGCTTGTTGGCGAGCGTGGGATCCTTGCCGAGCGTGATGATGGGCTCGGCGACCTTGCGCAGCTCCTTCGCCTTCGGGAGCGTCGTCTTGATGGCCTCGTGCTTGAGGAGCGACACGGTCATGTTGCGCAGCATCGCGAGGCGATGGCTGCTGGTGCGGTTGAGCTTGCGAAGCCCGTGGCGGTGACGCATGTTCGATTCTTCCTTTCGACTCTCTTGGCCTGTGCGGCCTTGTTGGTATTGTGACGGGGACAGGCCCCGGTTTATGCGATTGGGGCCTGTCCCCGGTTTTCGTTACTTGGTGAGCCCCGCGACCGGCCAGTTCTCGAGCTTCATGCCGAGGGTGAGGCCTTTCGACGCCAGCACTTCCTTGATCTCGTTCAGCGACTTGCGGCCGAGGTTGGGCGTCTTCAGCA
>CAMPHL010000427.1 GCA_946885905.1 uncultured Pseudomonadota bacterium
CGCGCGTGAGCAGCTCCACCGAGCCCATCTCGCGCATGTACATGCGCACCGGGTCCGTGGTGCGGCCGAACTCGGCGTCGATGGTGGTGGAGAGGGCCTCCTCGGCCTCCTCGATCACGTCTTCTTCCGCGATCGGGGCCGGGGCCTCGGTCATCAGGAGCTGCTCGGCGTCCGGGGCCTCGTCGTAGACGGCGATGCCCATGTCGGCCAGCATCGTGACCACGCCCTCGATCTGCTCGGCGTCGGTCATGTCGTCGGGCAGGTGGTCGTTGATCTCGGCGTACGTGAGGTAGCCGCGCTCCTTGCCCAGGACGATCAGGTTCTTCAGGCGCTTTTTCTGCGCCTCGACCTCGGCCTGCTTGAACTCGGCCTTGTCCTCGGTGTGCTGCTGCTGCTTGCTGGATTTCTTCGCCAAAACCGACCCCCGTTGTACCCGCCCGGAAAAGCCCTCGATTTTATCAGAGTTTCGACCCCGCCTCGGCCGCGGGAGTGCCCGACCGGGCCGTGGCGAGCCGGGCCTGCAAGTCTCGATATTCGGCCTCGTCCGCGGCCGTGGCCGTGCCGGCCCGCATCAGCTCGACCAGTTGCTCCTTCCGCCGGCCCAGGCGCGCCCGCCGGAAGCGATCCACCAGCCCATCGACTTCCGCTCCTTCATCGAAATCGGGGCTTTCCACCTGTTTTAAAAGGGGTTCCTGCATGGCCTCGCTGATCGTCGCCGCATGTTCCGAGCCTTCGAAGTAGGCACTCGCCATCCCGGCGTTGCGGCGCCGGTCTTCGCGGAAAAAGCGGCTAACTTCGCGTAACGTGCCGACTTCTGCGCCGATCCCCGTCAATTCGCCATCCGGCACGCGTTCCACCAATGCGGGATTGTGGAGGAGCAGCGCCAAGAGCCGGATGGGATTGGAGGTCGTGCGCCGGCTGGCCCGGGCCGGCGGTGCATTGGGGCGTTTGTCGACGAGCTTCGACGGCAGGAGCGCCTCGAGCTCGTTGGCGTCCAGCCGCGCCAGTTCTGCCAGCCGCCGCCGGAGCATCGCCCCGAGCGCCGGCGCCTCGATCTGGGCGATGAGGGGGCGGGCCTGGGACACGAAGCGGGCCCGGCCCTCGTCGGTGGCCATGTCCACCTGCGCGGCGAGCTCGGCGAAGAGGAGCTGGGAAAGCGGCTTGGCCCCGGCGGCTGCCTTCTGGAAGCCCTCGCGCCCCTCGCGGCGGACGTAGGTGTCCGGGTCGTCCTCGGGCGGGAGGAAGAGGAAGCTCACCGCCTTGCCGTCCGTGAGCACCGGCAGGGAGACCTCGAGGGCGCGCCAGGCGGCCTTGCGGCCCGCCGCGTCGCCGTCGAAGCAGAAGATCACGTTGTCCGCGAGCCTCAGGAGCTTCGTGAGGTGGTTGGGCGTGGTCGCGGTGCCCAGGGTGGCCACGGCGTTCTCGACCCCATGCTGGGCGAGCGCCACCACATCCATGTAGCCCTCGACCACGATCACCTGGTTGGCATCGCGGATCGCCCGGCGCGCCTGGTAGAGGCCGTAGAGCTCGCGGCCCTTCTCGAAGAGCGGCGTCTCGGGGGAGTTCAGGTACTTGGGCTCGCCCGCGCCGATCACGCGCCCGCCGAAGCCGATCACGTTGCCGCGCGCATCGAGGATCGGGAACATCACGCGGTTGCGGAAGCGGTCGTAGCGGCGCGACTTCTTCTCGCCGCCCTCGCCCGGATCCGAATCGATGACGAGGCCCGTGTCCTTGAGCGCCGCGGCCTCGTAGTCGCTGAAGATGGACTCGAGGTTCTGCCAGCCGTCGGGCGCGTAGCCCAGGCCATAGCGCGCGGCGACCTCGCCCGAGAGCCCGCGGCCCTTGAGGTAGTCGATCGCGACCTTGGACTTCTTGAGCTCGGCGCGGTAGTAGTTGAGCGCCTCCATCATCCGGGCCGCCAAGCCCGGCGCCTGCGATTCCGCCGCCTTCTGGCGCGGCGCGCGCGTCTCCGGCACCGGCATGCCCACGCTTTCGGCGAGCGCGCGGATGGCTTCCGGGTACGCGAGGCCCTGGTACTCCATGAGGAAGCCGATGGCGTTGCCGTGCGCCCCGCAGCCGAAGCAGTGATAGAACTGCTTGGAGGGGCTCACCGTGAAGGACGGCGTCTTCTCGTTGTGGAACGGGCAGCAGGCCTGGAAGTTGCTGCCCGCCTTCTTGAGCTTCACGTGCCGGTCCACCACGTCGACGATGTCGACGCGGCCGAGGAGCGACTGGATGAAGTCCTGGGGGATCAAGGAGGTATTAAGCGTTAGGTATTGGACATTCGGCAACCCCGCGCCTGGCGCCCAAAGCCTAATGATTATCCCTTGGAGTTCATCAGAACCTCGCCTGCAATTCCGCACGACCGGCCCCCAACCGAGGTGCAGGTAAACTTCCGCCGGTGGGAGACAAGAACCAAGCGATATACCTGACCAGTCGCCTGCCTCGTTCGCCCGGTCGCATCCTCGAAGTCGGCTCGCGCGATTGGGGCAACACTCAGGACTTCCGCGGACACTACGGCGGTGACTACGTCGGCGTGGACCTGCAGAGCGGTCCCAACGTCGACGTGGTGCACGACCTGACGAAAGGGCGCGGCCCCTTCAAGCCCGGCTCCTTCGACCTCATCATCTGCTGCTCGGTCCTCGAACATGTTCAGCGGCCTTGGGACATGGCCGATACGATCACCGACCTGCTTCGACCCGGTGGGGTCGTCTACATTTCCGTGCCATGGGTCTGGCGGTTCCACGGCTACCCCGACGACTATTTCCGCTTCTCATGGCGAGGCGTGGAAACGTTGTTCCACACCCTCGCGTGGCGCGACCTCATGTTTTCGACATACGCGGCAGGGGAGTTCTTCCCTTGCCAGCCAGGAGCTGACGATGCGCTGGCCCTGTTGCAAGGCGCCGACGCCCAGCAACGCAAGTTCTTGCCGTACCTGATGGTCAATGGACTGGGCGTAAAGCCGCCTTTGCTCCGTGCAACCTGGGTTCGCCGGATTGGCGAAGCAATCTTGCGAAAGCTGGGTGCCACGTCATGACCTTCACTAAAGGGCCTGCCACTTTCTCGCGCCACGCGTCCTTGAGGCCTGTCATGACC
>CAMPHL010000428.1 GCA_946885905.1 uncultured Pseudomonadota bacterium
CCGTGTAGCGCGGCTGCGGACACTCGCCCGGAGGAGGCGATGCGCAAACGCCCGATGCGATCGACACTCCGATCAGCAACAGCAGCCCGCCCCACGAGTTCGCCCGGCGCATTTTCGTTCCTCCGGGGCACGTCCGCGTCCCCCGTTCCCGTACAAGGTAGCGAGGGCGCCCGGGGCGCCTTTGATCGACATCAAAGGCGCCCCGTACCGAGCCCGGATAGTGATTCCACGATGGCATCCAGACGAAGCGAGGACGGGGCCGGATGGGCCGAGCCGTACGCGGGCTTTCTCGCGCGCGCGGCGCGCATCGTTGACGCGTGCGCCGAACCCGCCGGAGCTGCGCGCCGGGAAGGGTCCCCCTGAAGGCGGCGCTCTTCATCCCGTGCTACGTCGATGCGCTGTTTCCCGAGGTGGGCATCGCGACGCTCGAGCTGCTCGAACGCCTTGGCGTCGAGGTCGAGTATCCGCTCGACCAGACCTGCTGCGGCCAGCCGATGGCCAACAATGGCTGCGAGAAGGACGCGGCGAAGACCGAGGCGCTCTTCGCGCGCAACTTCGCCGGTTTCGACTACATCGTCACGCCCTCGGGGAGCTGCACCCACCACGTGCGCGAGAACCTCACCGCGATCCCGCAGACCGCGGCGGTGCAGCGCGTGCGCCGCTCCACCTACGAGCTGGTCGAGTTCCTCCACGACGTGCTCGAGGTGCGCGAGTTCCCCTGGGCCGAGTTCCGCCACGTCGTCGGGCTGCACATCGGCTGCTCGTCGCTTCGGGCGCTGCGCCTCGCCAAGGCCACCGAGGTGGAGGAGCCCGCTTTCTCCAAGCCCATGGCGCTGCTGTCCAGGGTGAAGGGCATCCGCTTCGCCTCGCCCCGTCGCCCCGACGAGTGCTGCGGCTTCGGCGGGACGTTCTCGGTATTCGAGGAGCCGGTGTCCGCGCGCATGGGCTACGACAAGGTCGCGGACCACGAGCAGGCGGGCGCGCGGTACATCGTCTCGGGGGACATGTCGTGCCTCATGCACCAGAAGGGCTGCGCCGAGCGCATGGGGGCGAAGGTGAAGTTCCTCCACATCGCCCAGGTGCTGAACGGGACGCGGTCATGACCCGGCGCATCGACCACTCCGAAGGTGCCTCGAAGTTCATCAAGGCGAAGGACCACGCCGAGTTCCACGACCGGCGCCTCTGGGACCTGCGCGGCAAGCGCGACCGCGAGAGCTCGATCCTGCCGGAATGGGAGGAGCTGCGCACGCTCGCCTCGGGCATCAAGGACCACGCGCTCACCCACCTCGCGCGTTACCTCGAGGAGTTCGAGCGCAACGCCATCGCCAACGGCGCCACGGTCCATTGGGCCCGCGATGCCGCCGAGCACAACCAGATCGTCCACGACGTCCTCGCCGCGCGCGGGGCGAAGGTGCTGGTCAAGTCCAAGTCGATGCTCACGGACGAATGCGACATGCGGCCCTTCCTCCAGGCGCGCGGCATCGAGGTGATGGAGACCGACCTGGGCGAGCGCATCCAGCAGCTCGACGACGAGCCGCCCAGCCACATCGTGGTCCCCGCGGTGCACAAGCTGCGCGCGGACGTGGCGCGCGTCTTCTCGGAGAAGATCGGCACCGATCCCCGGAACAGCGACGTGCATTACCTCGCGGAGAGCCAGCGCAGCCACACGCGGCCGTACTTCCTCGGGGCCGAGGCCGGGATGACCGGCGCCAACTTCGCCATCGCGGAGACCGGCGCGATCGTGGTCTGCACCAACGAGGGCAACGCCGACCTCTCCGCGCACCTGCCCCGGCTCTACATCGCCTCGGTCGGGATCGAGAAGGTGATCCCGAAGGTCGAGCACCTGGGCGTCTTCGTGCGCATGCTCTCGCGCAGCGCGCTCGGCTCGCCGATCACCCAGCTCACGTCGCATTTCCGACGCCCGCGCCCAGGCCAGGAGATGCACGTGATCCTGGTCGACAACGGCCGCGTCGAGCGCCTGGGAATGCCCGATTTCTGGTATTCGCTGAAGTGCATCCGCTGCGGGGCCTGCATGAACACCTGCCCGGTGTACCGCCGCAGCGGCGGGCTCTCGTACGGCGCCACCTATTCGGGCCCCATCGGGGTCATCATCGATCCCACGTTCAACCTGAGGAAGTTCAGCTCGCTGCCGTTCGCCTCGACGCTGAACGGCTCGTGCACGAGCGTCTGCCCGGTGCGCATCAACATCCACGAGCAGATCTACAAGTGGCGCCAGGTGATCGCCGAGCGCCACCAGCTCCCGATCGTCAAGCAGGAGGCGATGCGCGCGGCGGGCAAGGTGCTCTCGAGCCCCAAGCTGTATCGCGCCGCGGCCGAAGCGGCCACCAAGGGCATCGCGGTCCTGCCCCGCGCCCTGGTCTACAACCCCCTGAATGCCTGGGGCCGCCAGCGAGAGGTGCCGGGCGCGCCGAAACAGACCTTCCGGCAGTGGTACCTCGAGAACCGCGCAAAGCCGTCGTCCCCGCGTAGGCGGGGACGCAATTCCAGGTGAACAGCCGCGAAGACATCCTCTCCCGCATCCGCGCGGCCCAGCCGCCGGCGACTCCCGCCCCGGAGCTGCCTACCTTCGATCGCGCGGACGCGGCGCCGCTTCTGCACCGGTTCAAGGCTGGCGTCGCACGGATGGGCGGCAAGGTCGTGGAGGAGGGCGGGGCGCTCGTGGCCCTGGTGGGCAGGCTGCATCCGGGCGCGGCGGTCGTGGCTTCGGCCACGCGCGAGCTCGTGGGCAACCGCGAGCTCGGTCCGGGGACGCAGCCCGCGAGCCTCGGGGACGTCGACGTGGGCGTCGTTCGCGCGCGCTTCGGTGTCGCGGAGACCGGATCGGTGTGGCTCACGGACGCTGATTTCACGGTGAGCGCGCTGGGCTTCCTGTCCCAGCATCTCGTCGTGCTGCTCGACCCGGCGGCCGTCGTGCCCGACATGCACCAGGCGTACCGGCGCCGCGCGGAATTCGATGCGGACTATGGCGTCTTCATGACCGGACCGTCGGCCACGGCCGACATCGAGGGCATCCTGATCCACGGGGCCCAGGGAATCCGCAGCCTCACGGTGGTACTTCGTCCGCCGCCCTGAAG
>CAMPHL010000429.1 GCA_946885905.1 uncultured Pseudomonadota bacterium
GCGGGGCGCTGGTGGCCGATCCGCCGCCGCCCCCGCAGGCCACGAGGCCAAGGAGACACGTAACGAGGAAAGCGCGCATGCGCCGACACTAGCGGCGCGCGAGGCACCCGGGAACCGAAGCCGCGCCGATTGGAGAAAAAACGGAGCTTCTAGCCGCCCTGCGACGAGCGCCCGACCATGAACTCGCGCAGCGCGCGCGCCGTGTGCCCCCTGGACGATGCCCTCAGGAACTCCTCCGGGGCCGCAGCCATCACCACCCGGCCGCCGCCATCGCCGCCTTCGGGACCCAGGTCCACGATCCAGTCGGCTTCGGCGATCACGTCCAGGTTGTGTTCGATCAGCACGACGCTGTTGCCGGCGTCCACCAGCCGGTGCAGCACACGGATGAGCTTCTCGACGTCGGCCATGTGCAGCCCCACGGTCGGCTCGTCCAGCACGTAGAGGGTGTGCTGGGCGACCGAAGCGCGGCCCGGCCGCGGCGCGCCGTTGGTGCGCACCTTGGCGAGCTCGGTGACCAGCTTGATGCGCTGCGCCTCGCCGCCCGAGAGCGTAGGGCTCGCCTGGCCCAGGGTCAGGTAACCCAGGCCCACGTCCTGGAGCAACCGCAGGCAATGGTGGATCGAGGGGTGGTTTTCGAAAAAATCGACCGCCTCGTCCACGCTCATCGCGAGAACGTCGCCCACGCTCTTGCCGCGCATGTGCACCGCGAGCGTCTCCGGATTGAAGCGTGCGCCGTTGCAGGCCTCGCAGACGACCTTCACGTCGGGCAGGAAGCTCATCCCCACCGTCTTCATCCCCTGGCCCTCGCACTCGTCGCAACGCCCGCCCGAAGTGTTGAAGGAGAAGCGGCTCGCGGTGTAGCCGCGGATGCGCGCCTCCTGCGTGTCCGCGAAGAGCTGGCGGACCTTGTCGAAGAACCCGACGTAGGTCGCGGGACACGAGCGCGGCGTCTTGCCGATCGGCGTCTGGTCGACTTCGAGCACGCGCGTGACCGCCTGCCATCCCTTGATCGTGCGGGCGCCCGATACTCCCTCTGCCTTGGGAGAGGGCTTCTTCCCGTTGCGAACCTCACCGACCAGCCTCTCCATGTTCGCGTGCAGCACGTCGCGCGCCAACGTGGACTTCCCGGAGCCCGAGACGCCCGTCACGACCGAGAGGCGCCCCAATGGGAAGCGCACGTCGACGTCCTTGAGGTTATGCAGGCTCGCCCCCACGACATCGATCGCGGCACCGGCCTTCGCGACGGGGCGCCGCGGCTGCACGGGGTGTTTGAGCGGCGCGCGCAGGAACCGGCCGGTGAGCGAATCGGGGTTGGCCTTCAGTTCCTCCGCGTGCCCCTGCGCCACCACACGGCCGCCCAGTTTCCCGGCGCCGGGGCCCAGGTCGATCACGTGCTCGGCGCGCAGGATCGTGTCCTCGTCGTGCTCGACCACGACCAGCGTGTTGCCCTTGGCGCCCAGGCGCGCGAGCGTGTCGAGCAGGACGCGGTTATCGCGCGGATGCAGTCCGATGGTGGGCTCGTCGAGGATGTAGCAGACGCCGCGCAGGTTGGAGCCCAGCTGCGCCGCGAGCCGGATGCGCTGTGCCTCTCCACCCGAAAGCGTGGGGGCGCCGCGGTCCAGCGAGAGATAACCCAGCCCCACCTGCTCGAGGAAGCCCAGGCGCACCGCGAGCTCGGCCAGGATGTCGCGGGCGATCTCCTGCTCGCGCCCGGCCACCTGAAGCTGCTCGAAGAAGGTGAGCGCCTTGGAGATCGGCTGCGCGCTCATGTCCGCGATCGACTGGTTGCGGAAGCGCACGGCGAGCGCTTCCTTGTTGAGCCGCTTGCCCTTGCACTCGGGACACGCCTCGTCCAACTCGAGCCATTCCACCCATGAGTCGAGCACGTGGTCCTCGGTGCCCGTCCTGGCACGCTCCTCGTCCCATTCCACCTGGTCGATCTCGATGCCGGTGCCATAGCAAGCGGCGCACCAGCCGTGCTTCGAGTTGTACGAGAAGAGGCGCGGGTCGAGCTCCGGGAAGCTCCTGCCGCAAGACGGGCACGCGCGCTTCACCGAGAAGATCTGGATTTCGCGGTCGCCCCATCCGCCGCAGCACACGTGCAGCACCCCCTTGCCGAATTCGAGCGCCTGCTCGACCGCGTGGCGCAGCTGCTTCTCGTTCTCCGGCTTTACCTCGACCTCGCCCACAGGCAGCTCGATCGTGTGCTCGCGGAATCGGTCCAGGCGCGGCCAGCCTTTGGTGGGCAGGTATTCGCCGTCCACGCGCAGGTGCGAGACCGCCTTCTGCAGCGCCCATTTCGCGAGGTCCGCGTAGAAACCCTTGCGGTTCGTGACGAGCGGGGCGAGCACCGCGATCCTGCGGCCGCGCTGCTCCTTCATGAGGCGTGCCACGATCGCCTCCACGCTCTGCGGCTCGATCGGCACGTCGCACTCGGGACAATGCTGCGTGCCGAGCTTCACGAACAGCAGGCGCAGGAAATGGTGGATCTCGGTCTGCGTGGCGACCGTCGACTTGGAGCCCCCTCGGCTGGTGCGCTGCTCGATCGCAACCGTGGGCGGGATGCCGAAGATGGCATCGACGTCCGGCTTCGAAGCAGGCTGCACGAACTGGCGCGCGTAGGCGTTCAGCGACTCGAGATAACGCCGCTGCCCCTCGTTGAACAGGATGTCGAACGCGAGGGTGGACTTGCCCGAGCCGGAGACCCCGGTGATCACGGTGAACTTGCCGCGCGGGATATCGACGTCGATGCCCTTCAGGTTGTGCTCCCGGGCTTGGCGGACGCAGATATGGCTGTTTCGCGGCAAGCGGGGCTCCGCGACGGCAACGGCCTGGGAACCGCCGATGGACGCCGATGGACGCCGATGATCCGTGGTGAGCGCCTTCTCGTATGCGACCAGCGCGCGCCCCGTATGGGATCGCTCGTTCTCCATCACCTGCTTCGGCGTGCCCACGGCCACCACCTCGCCGCCCGCATCGCCGCCCTCGGGTCCGAGGTCGATCAGCCAGTCCGAGGCGCGTATCACGTCGAGGTTGTGCTCGATCACCACGAGCGAGTTGCCCGCGGCGAGC
>CAMPHL010000430.1 GCA_946885905.1 uncultured Pseudomonadota bacterium
CCCAGGGTGCGCTCGCCGCAGTTCTGGTGGTTGTTCTTCACGTGGAAGCGCAGCCGCGTGTCCGCGGCCATGTTCGCCTTGGTCGCGTCGTACACGCCCATGAGCTCGGCATCGCGGTAGTGCGTGCCGATGGTCTTCACGATGCCGCCCAGGCGCGCGGCGAGCTCCTGCAGTTCCTTCGTCTTGGCCTCGGGAAACCTCGCCGCGTCGGGGCTCGCCATGCACAGGTCGAGGATGGCCCCGGCCTGGGCGAACACGTACACCGTGCTCATCCGGCGATCGTCCAGGGGGGGCAAGGCCTTGCCGGGCTGCGTGGGGGAGGCGGCGTTCAGGGTCGTCGCGGCGGCAACGAGCGAGGTGACGAGGAAGGCGCGTGTCATGCGAGAACTATAGCCTCACCACCACGCGAACGGGGAACTCGCGATGGACGCGGAATCCCATGCGCTCGTACATTCCCCGTGCCCTGGCGTTGTGCGACATCACGTGCAGGAAGGGGACCTGGCCGCGGCCGGCCTGGATGCGGACCAGCTTTTCGGTGAGGCGGCGCGCGAGTCCCCGGCCCTGGCGTTCGGGGTGGGTGCACACCGCGCTGATCTCGCGATAGGCAGGGGCGAAGGTGCGCTCGCCGGCCATGGCGACGAGGCGCTCGCCCTCGAGGAAGCCGTAGTACTCGCCCATCTCGATGTTGCGCGGGCCGAACGGGCCGGGGCGCGTGGCTTCGGCGAGCGCCAGCATGCGCTCGACGTGCGCCGCGTCGAGTCGCACCGCGCCGGGCGCGGAATCGCCCTCGGGCGGCGTACCGGACCAGACCATGAGGCACATGCAGGCGTCCACGTCGATGCGCCACCCATCCGGCGGCGGGCCCGACCAGCCCGACGTATAGAAAGGCTCGCCCGGCTCGAACAGGGAAGCGAGCGTCTCGAAGTCGGGCCGCTGCGGGTCCGGAAAGGCCGCGATGGCGGGAAGTCCCGGGGCATACCGCCGCGCTCGCGCGTTGCCTTCCGACAAGGGCGCGTGCGCCCCGGACAGCGCGTTCCAGAAGACGTTGTCCAGCACCGCCGGCCCGGCACCCATTCGCGCATCGTAGGGCATTCAGGCGACCAGGACCGCGACCGGGAAGCGCTCGAGGAGCACGCCGGGCGCGATCCCGGCGCGCTCCACCTGGATCGCTCGGCCGGTGAGGACCTCGCGCAGCTCGGCGTGCTCCTTGAACATCGGCAGCTCCAACCGCGTGTCGGCCCAGGTGGCCGCGCCGCATGGAAGGTCGCCTTCGCGCACGCCCAGGCTCGCGATGAGCCGTGGGACGACGGTGATCACGTAGCTGCGCCCATGGCGGCGGGCGAAGGCGACGACCTGGCGCGCGTGCGAGCCGCTGGTGCGCAGCGCGGTGTAGCCGCCTTCCCGGAAAAGGGCTTCGTGTTGCCGCCGCAGCTGCAGGAGGCGCCAAACGAGGTAGAGCTTCGCGCGGCCGTCGGGGAGGTTGTCCAGCAGCTCGCGCAGGCAGGCATCGGTGGGCTCGCCCTTCGATTCGATCTCGGCCAACAGCGCGCGGCGGCGCTCGTAGTCCACCGGGCGCCGGTTGTCGGGATCGACGAGCGAGTAGTCCCAGAGCTCCGTGCCCTGGTAGATGTCGGGAACTCCCGGCGAGGTGAGCTTTATCGTCGTGGCCGAGAGGCTGTTCAGGAGCCCCACCCAGGCGACGGGTGCCGCGGCCGCGCGCAGGTCGTCGAGGAACGCGTTCGGCTGGCGATCGTCGAGCAGCGCCCTCACGAAGCCCTCGGTCGCGCGCTCGTAGGGCGCGTTCTCGTTCGCCCAACTCGTGCGTACCTTGGCCTCGCGCGTGGCCTTGCGCATGTAGGCCACGATCCGCTCGCGGTAATCGGCGAGCTGCGCGGGGGTGATCGACCCCCTCGCCGACGCTCCCCCGAGCGAGAGCGGCTCCACCGGAAAGCTGCCGAGCAGGATCTGGTAGAGGAGGTACTCGTCGTTGGCCGAAGGGGCGGGCTCGCCGCCCACCTCGACCTTGCGGCCGGCGTTCAAGCGCTGCCAGCGCCGCAGCCGCAGGCGCCACTCGCCGGCGAGCTCGGAGATCACGTTGATGCGCTGGCGCACGTCCTCGGAGCGCTTGTTGTCGTGCGTCGAGGTGGCGAGCATCGTGTGGCGCCAGCGGCGCGCCCGGTGCGAGCTCGCGCGGTGGAATCGCGCCGGCGGGAAGCCGAATTCATCCGGGTCGCCGCCCACGTCGTTCAGGGACACCAGGCGGTTGTAGCGGTAGAAGGCGGTGTCCTCGACGCCCTTGGCCATGACCGGCGCGGACAGCTGCTGGAACTTGCGGGCGAAGTGGCGGATGGCGGCGGCGCGCGCGGGCGAGCGCGCGGGCAATTCGCCGGTCAGCGCGTCGCGCAGGAAGTCGAACACGCCCACGTCGGCGGCGCGGCTGTCGGCACGGGCCCGGTTCACCGCCCACTCGATGTAGCGCTTGTCCTCGAGGTCGACGTGGTCGTCCACGTAGGTCCGGTACACGGGGAAGGCGGAGATCACCTCGGTCAAGCCCTCGCGCAGCGTGGTGAAGGTGAAGTCGCGCGTATTGCGATCGGCGCGCGCGATGCGCGCGAGGCGGCTGGTGAGCACCGTGAGCTCGCTCGCGAGCGCGCTGCGCAGCACCTGGCGGCGCGCGCGGCGCGCCACCTCGGGGAACGGCGTCGCCTCGCCGATGAATGCGGAATACGTCCGCGTGAGGCGCGACTCCGCGGCGGTGTCCACGAACAGGCCATTCACGACGTTCGCGAAGCGGTACCCCGTCGTGCCGTGCACCGGCCAATCCTCCCGCAGGTTCTCGAACGGCGCCACGATCTTCTCCACCGCGACGTAAGTGGGCTTGCCGCAGGCTTCCTGCAGGCGGCGGAAGTATTCGAGCGGGTCGTAGAGCCCATCGGGATGGTCCACGCGCAGCGCGTCCACCGCGCCGGACTTCACCAGCGAGACGATGAGCCGGTGCGT
This sequence comes from uncultured Pseudomonadota bacterium, assembly GCA_946885905.1. The sequence continues at coordinate 3,001 of CAMPHL010000430.1, forward strand.
CACGTCGAACACGGCGCGGTTCTCCTGGCGCAGCGCCGCGAGGTCGTTGATGTCGAAGAAGCGCCGGTAGTT
>CAMPHL010000431.1 GCA_946885905.1 uncultured Pseudomonadota bacterium
CGCCCTTTCGAATCAAGGCCTTGCGTGCAAGGCCTTGATTCGAAAGGGCGAGCTAAAAAGTTGGTGCCCGATCGGGTGCGCCGTAGGGTGAAGTGTTGGCCCTGGCGTTGCCGAAAATTCGACAGAGGCGCTTTTTCGTGCGTGCTATCGTTTCCTCGCGTCGAACAACCCGGTTGGAGGAACGAAAATGTCGAGCAAGGACAAGCAGCAAGGCGAACTTTCCGAAGAGCAACTGGAAGGCGTCGCCGGCGGTCAGGAAGTCAAGAAGATGGGCACCATCGTGGTCGAGGCCAAGCGCCTCCCGCCCGAGCCCAAGGTCGTGAAGATGGAGACCATCACCGTCACCGCTTCGCGCGACAAGCCCGATGTCAACGTTGGCGTGCAAACGGCTGGCGTGCAGAAGAAAAAGAGTTAAGTGGGTCTACGTGGTTGACAGCGGGGCGGTCGTTGGAACGGCCGCTTCGCGCCGTTCAACGCCGCGTGACAGCGGGGTGCTTCCCGCCGTTGAACGACGCGTGACAGCGGGGTGCTTGCCCGCGGTTGAACGACGCGTCACAGCGGGGCGGTCGTTGGAACGGCCGCTTCGTGCCGCTCAACGACCCGTGACAGGGGGTGCTTCCCGCGGTTGAACGACGCGTGAACAACTAGATGGTCTGTCTCGCAAGCATCGCGGCGAAGGCTCCGCGCCGCTTCGCGAGTTCCTCGTAGGGCCCCTGCTCGACGATCCGTCCCCGGTCGAGCACCACGATCCGATCGGCGTCGCGCACGGTGTTGAGCCGGTGCGCGATCACCACCCGCGTCGAATCGAGCCTGCCGAGCTCCTCCAGGACGGTCGCTTGCGATACGTTGTCGAGCGCGCTCGTGGCCTCGTCGAGCAGCAGGATGCGCGGGTTGGTCACCAGGGCGCGCGCCAGGAGCACGCGCTGTCGCTGGCCGCCGGATAAGGTCGACAGGCCTTCGCCCACGACGGTATAGAGGCCCATCGGCATCGCCTCGATGTCCGCGGCGAGGCCCGCGCGCCGCGCCGCTTCCCATGCGGCCTCCACCTCGAGGTTGGCCGCACCCAGGATGTTGGTCCGCAAATCGCCGGCCCAGAGCTTGCCGCCTTGCAGCACCGTGCCCAGGCGCGAGCGCAGGTGCCGCAGGTCGAGCGTGGCGAGGTCGTGGGCGTCGTACCGGACCGTGCCCGCCGAGGGTTTTTCGAAACCCAGCAGCAGGCGCAGCAGCGTCGACTTGCCCGAGCCGCTGGGCCCCACGATCGCTACGAACTCGCCCGGCTTCACTTCGAGATCGATGTCCTCGAGGACCGGCTCGCCCCCCGGGTAGGCGAAGCTCACGCCCGAGAGCGCGATCGCGCCGGTCGGATCGTGGCGAATGCCGCGGCCACCCGCGTCCTCGGGCGGTGTGGCGAGGATCGGCCGGGCGCGGTCCCAGACGGGCTTCAGGTTCACCACCGCGAGCGTCGTCGACACCAGCGCATGGACGCCGCCGATGAGCGCGAAGAGCGCCGCGTGGAACGCCACGAAAGCGCCCGTGGACAGTCGCGTGGCGCCGTCGGCTGCGAGCTTCCAGGCGAGCCACAGGACGAGGATCGTGGCGGCGGGTTGGAGGAGCGAGAGCGCGACGGTCTCGTAGTTGCTGAGGATGGTGCTCGCGCGGTTCGCGTCGCGGTAGGCGTCGTATTTCGCGTACCACTGCTCGAAGGCCCGGCCTTCGGCCGCGGCGGCGCGCAGCTTCGCGATGCCGGTGAACACTTCGTAGCCCACCGCCGAGAGCTGGCCGTCGAGCGCCTCGATGCGCGGGCCGATGCGCAGCCGCATGAATCCCAGCGTGGCGGAGATCGCCACCACCAGGAGCACGATCCCGGAGGCGGCGAGAGTGAGCGGGGGGCTGTAGGCGAGCATCAACCCCAGGTTCGCGAGGAGGAAGATGGAGGTGGCGAAGGTCTCGATGGTCGAGCCCGTGATGGTGCGCTGGACGGTGTTCACGCTGCCCATGCGCAGCGCCAGGTCGCCGCTCGCGAACTCGCGGAAGAATCCGGCCGGCGCCGAGACCACGCGATCGACCAGCGCGGCCTGCATCGCGACGCCGATGCGCGCCTCGAATCGCAGCACCGAATAGGAGCGGAGGATGTCGAGTCCGATGAGGGCCACGCCGGCGAGGCCCAGTGCCGCGATGATGCCTCCGACCAGGTGCGTGGCCTGGGAAGGGATCGCGCGGTCGATGAGCCATCCGGTCGCTGCCGGCGTGAGGAGCCCCAGGAGCGCCGCCATTAGCCCGGCCATCAGCAGCAGTGCGAGGTCCCGGCCGGCGTGGCGCAGCGCAAATCGCGCGATGTCGCCGGGCCTGAGCGCGCGCGGCGCGAAGCGCTCGTGGAACGTGAAGGCGAAGGGCGAGAGGCGCGCGGCCGTGGCCTCGTCCACCGGCCATTCCACGACCGTCTGCTGGTCGGGAAAGGCCGTGAGCATGCGATAGCCGCCCACTGCGCCGGGCAGCAGGGCGACCCATCCCGTCGCCTCCGGCGGCGGGGCACCCGGCACGCTCTCCTCTTCACGCGCCGCGCTGCGGCGATCCGCGACGCGCGCGAGCATCGGCGCCGCCGCCTGCTTCCACCACCCCGCGTCCAGCAGGATGCGCCGGCTGCGCATCCCCCCCGAAAGCGCCAGCTCCTCCACCAGAAGGATGGGGTCGGAAAAAAAGGCGGTGTCTGACACCGTTGTTTGTTCCGCGGGCTGAACCGAAAAATGGTGTCTGACACCATTTCCGAGCAGGCGCCACGCTGTGGGCAGCGTGGCGCACTGGAAGGCGACGCCCGGGTCGGTCATTTGGGGGCGCCCTCGCCGGCGACGAGGGCGGCGTAGCGCCCGCCGCCCACCCGCATCAGTTCGTCGTGCCGGCCGCGTTCGACCACGCGGCCGCGGTCGAGGACGACGATCTCGTCGGCGTCGCGCACCGTGGAGAGGCGATGGGCGATCACCAGGCAGGTGACCTTCCGCGCGCGCAGGTTCGCTTCCACCTTCGCTTCGGAGGTGGGGTCGAGCGCGCTGGTGGCCTCGTCGAGGATGAGGATG
>CAMPHL010000432.1 GCA_946885905.1 uncultured Pseudomonadota bacterium
AAGCAGCGCCGTCACGGGCGCGATGCCGGCCTTCGCGATGGCCGCCTCGTCCATGCCGCTGCGGTAGTAGTCGAGCGCGATGCGGCGCGAGGAGCCGGCAGGAGGGGGCGGCGCGCTCGCTTCTTCCTCCATCGCCTTGCGAAGCGTCTCCTGCGAGGCGCGCGTGAGGGCGTCGAAGCTGCCCCAGCGCGACAGATGCGGCGGGATAGGCGTGGCGTCGATCCACTTGCCGTTGGCGAAGCGGTAGAAGTCGGTGCAGGGGTCGGCCGCGCGATCGATCGCGGAGAGGTCCACGCCGGCCTGCGGCGCGCCGCAGGAGAGCGCCGCCAACGCTGCGCCGACGATGCGAAGCTTCACCATATCTTGGCCCTGTCGTCCTCGCCGAGCAGGACCTTCTGCGGGTCGCACGAGAACGCCTTGGCGAACTCGGGCATGTGGGCGATGGGGCCGTACACCCTGAACTGGTGCAGCGAATGCTGCCCGGTGCGCAGCTGCAGTCGCTCGCGCTCGGGCCGGAACTTGCCGCGCCAGGCCTGGGCGTAGGAGACGAAGAAGCGCTGCTCGGGCGTGAGCCCGTCGATGGTCTTGTCCTTGGCCGCGGTCCTGGCCGACGCCTTCCTCGCCTGGCCCTTCTTCGCCGCAGGCGGCGCCGGTTGGCCGGCCTGTTGCGCGAGCGCTTTCTGCAGCGCGAGGTAGGCGATCTTCACGCCGCCTACGTCGGAGATGTTCTCGCCCAGGGTGAGCGCGCCGTTCACCTTGATCCCGTCGACCGCCGTGAAGTTGCCGTACTGCGTCTCGATCTTCCTGGCGCGCTCCTTGTAGCGCCTCGCATCCTCCCCGGTCCACCAGTCGCGCATGTTCCCGTCCTTGTCGAACAGGCGCCCGCGGTCGTCGAAGCCGTGGGTGATCTCGTGGCCGATCACGGTGCCGATGGCGCCGTAGTTGACCGCATCGTCGGCCCTGGCGTCGAAGTACGGCGGCTGCAGGATCGCCGCGGGGAACACGATCTCGTTGCCCGTCGGGTTGTAGTAGGCGTTCACGATGTGCGGCGAAATGAACCACTCGCCGCGGTCCACCGGCTGGTCCAGGCGCTTCAGGTTGCGCTGGTGCTCGAACATGTTCGCGCTCATCCAGTTGTCGACGAACACGAGCTCGCCCACGTTGGCCCCCGAGAGATCCTTCCAGTGATCGGGATACCCGATCTTCACCTGCATCGCCGCGACCTTCTCCAGCGAGCGCTGGCGGGTCTCCTCCGTCATCCAGTCGACGGTGCGCAGGCGCTCGGCGAGGGCGGCCTTCACGTTCTGCACGAGCTGGAGCGCGCGCGCCTTGGCTTGCGGGGGGAACATCTTGTCCACGTAGAGCTGGCCCAGCGCCTCGGCCATCGGGGCGTTCCCGTAGGGGCCGCTGATGATCTGCAGCACGCGGCGGGAGCGCGGCCCGGGATCCTCGAGCCCCGTGAGGACCTTTCCGTAGAAATCGAAGTGCAGGCTTTCGTAGCGCACGTCGAGCTTGTCCGAGGTGGCCTTCAGCAGGTGCCAGCGCAGGTACGGCCGCCATTGGTCGAGCGGCCGCTCGGCCACGAGCTGCGCGAAACGCGTCATGAACGCGGGCTGGTTCACGATCACGTGCCGGAGGCCTGGGGCTTCCAGCTCCTCGAAGTAGGCCTTCCAGGCGAAGCCGGGCGCGATCTCGGAGAGTTTCGCCGGCGTCATCTTGTTGTAGGTCTTCTCCAGGTCGCGGCGCTCGACCGCGGTCATCGAGGCCTTGGCGAGCTCGGTCTCGATGTCGATGATGGTGGCCGCGTTGGCCGCGGCCTGCGCATCGTCGTCGCCATTGAGGCGCAGCACTTTCACCAGGTGCGCGCGGTAGGCGGCGCGGATCTGCCTGGTGCGCTCGTCGTCGAGGAAGTAGTAGTCGCGATCGGGCAGGCCCAGGCCCCCCTGGCGGATCTCGGCCGCGTAGCGCTTCGAATCGCGGCGATCCTGCTCGAAGTCGAAGCCGAACCCCGGGTAGATGCCGCGCGTGTGCAGCTCGCCCATGAGCCTCGCGATCTCCTCGCGCGTCTTGAGCTCCTTGATCGTCCCCAGGAACGGCGCCAGCGGCTTCAACTGCCAATGGCGGATGTGCTTCTCGTTCATGCCCCGCTCGTAGTACTGGATCACCTTGCGGGTGGCGCTCCCGTGCGGCGGCAGCGGCCTCTTCAGGGCCTCGTCGAGGATGCCGATCAGCATGTCCTCGTTCGCGCGCGCGAGGATCGTCGAGGCGGCCCAGAAGCTGCGGTCGGCGGGGATCTCGGTTGCGTCCAGCCATTTGCGGTTGGCGTACTGGTAGAAGTCGGTGCAGGCGCCGATCTTCGGGTCCAGGCCCTTCACGTCGAGGGCCCGGGAGGGGAGGGCGGACAACGCGAGGAGGACGGCCGCCAGCGGCGGCAGGAAATTGCGCTTCATGGGATGGGTGTTTGTCGCGAACGGGCCAATTCTACCGTTATACTTTCGCGACAATTTCATGCGTATCCTGCTCTCTAACGACGACGGCTACTTCGCCCCGGGCCTCGCCGCGTTGGCAGAGGGCTTGGCCCCCCTCGGCGAGATCACCGTCGTCGCTCCCGAGCGCGATCGCAGCGGCGCTTCCAACTCCCTCACGCTCGACCGTCCCCTGCAGCTCTCGCGTGCCCACAACGGCTTCCTCTACGTGAACGGAACACCCACCGACTGCGTGCACATGGCGGTCACGGGGCTGCTCGACCTCGAGCCCGATGTCGTGGTCTCGGGCATCAACAACGGCTCGAACATGGGCGACGACACGCTCTATTCGGGCACCGTCGCCGCAGCCACGGAGGGCTACCTCCTGGGCATTCCGGCGATCGCGGTCTCGCTCGTGGGCAAGGAGTTCAAGCACTATGCCACGGCCGCGCGCGTCGCCCGCGAGCTCATCGAACGCCTGGCGCGCGCCCCCCAGGGCGCGCCGGTGCTCCTCAACCTGAACGTGCCCGACCTTGCCTACGACCAGCACCAGGGCTACGAAGTCACGCGGCTCGGCCGGCGCCACAAGGCGCAACCCGTGGT
>CAMPHL010000433.1 GCA_946885905.1 uncultured Pseudomonadota bacterium
GTTCCAGTGGAAGTTGTGCGTCTTGAGGTAAAGGGAGTAGTTGTCCGCGAGCAGGCGCGCGAGGCCCTCGGCGATCCGGCGGCGATCCTTCTCGGAGATGCCGATGTCGATGGGGGTCGGTGCGGTCCTGGCAGCCATGGGTGTGTTCCTTGCATTGGAGACGAGGCTAGATTGAGGCAAAGGGCGGCTGCGCGGCCAATGGTTTTTTCCAATGCGGGCGATAGCGCGCGCCTATGCGAGCTTGCCGGCGATCGCGACCAGGCTCTCGGCCAGCCGGGAAAGCGCCTTCGCCGCCCGCGCATCAGTGAGGGCGCCCGCCTCGTAGAACGCCTCGTCCGCGTGGCCCAGTTGGACCTGGTGGGGCAGCACGATGAGGCCGAGTCCCGACAGCACCTGGCGCAGGTGGAAGAGGTGCCGCACGCCCCCGTAGGGACCCGGCGTGGCGTTCATGATCCCGGCCACCTTGCCGCGATACGGGGCGAGGCCGCTGTCGGCGCCCTTGCCGCCACCGATGTCGCGCGAGAGCCAGTCGATCACGTTCTTGAGCAGCGCGGTGATCGACTGGTTGTTTTCGGGCGAGGCGATGAGCAGCGCATCGTGCTCGAGGAATAGGCTGCGCAGCCGGCGGGCGTTCTCCGGCATGCCCTGCTCGGCTTCGAGGTCGCCGTGGTACACGGGCATCGGATAGTCGTCGAGGTCCACGAAGGTCGCCTCGGCGCCGGCATCGCGCACCGCCTGCGCCGCGACGCGGGCGAGCTTCTTGTTGAGCGACTCGCGGCGCGCGCTGCCCGCGAAAACCAGCACTCGGGGCGTCTTCATTCCAGGCTTCCCATGCGTCCGGTGCGGTAGGCGATCTCGGCCGCGCGGACCTGCTCGACACTGTTCATGACGAACGGGCCGTGGAAGACGAGCGGTCCCTCTGCCGGGGCGCCGCCCAGCAGCAGGACCTCGAGCGCGCTCGGCCCGGGGCTGTCGAACGCGACCGTCGCGCCCTCGCCCTGCCAGAGCACCAGCTCGCCCGCTTGCGCATTCGTTTCGCCGAAGCGGCCCGAACCCGCGATAACGTAGGCGCCCATCTCGAAGCCGGGCGCAACCTCGGCCTCCAAGGCCGCGCCCGGTGCCACGGTCACGTGCGCGAGCACGAGCGGCATGAGCGCCTCGCCGGGACCCTCGAGGCCCGCGAGCTCGCCGCCGATCACGCGGATCGTCGCGCCTGCGCGTTCGACCACGGGCACCTTGTCGGCGCCTAGGTTCTGGTAGCGCGGCGCCATGGACTTGAGCGCCCGCGGCAGCGTGGTCCAGAGCTGGATGCCGTGCAGCGTGTGCTCCTCTTCCGAAAGAGGCACGGGGGTTTCGGCGTGGATGATCCCGCGGCCCGCGGTCATCCATTGCGCCCCGCCCTTGGCGACGATGCCGACGTGCCCGGCCGAGTCGCGATGCTGCTGGCGGCCCGAGAGGAGGTAGGTCACCGTCTCGATGCCGGCATGCGGATGGGCGCCCACGCCGTCCTTGCCGGGGGCCACGCGCAACGGCCCGAAGTGGTCGAGGAATACCCACGGCCCGAGCGAATGGCGGTTGCGGTCCGGCAAAGCGCGTCGCACGGTGAACGTGCCTACGGGCGCCGGCTGCGACTTCACGACGCGCTCGACGGCGCGGGCTTTGTCGAGGGTGCTGGTCGTCATGTTCGTGCTCCTTGCGCTCAGGGCAGGTCGAAGAGCAGCACTTCGGCCCCGCGCGCGTTGCCGATGAGGATGCGGGTCACGGCGGTCGCCTTCGCGGCATCGCCGGCGGAAAGCTTCTCGCCGTTGACTTCGGCCTCCCCGCGAACGAGGTGGACGTAGACGCGCCTGCCGGGATCGGCCTGGTGCTCGACCGATTCGTTCCCATCGAGCAGCGCCGCGTAGAGACGCGCGTCCTGATGGAGCGTGACCGACCCCTCGGCGCCGTCGGGCGAGGCGATGAGGCGCAGCCGCCCGCGCTTGGAGTCGGCGTCGAAGCGCTTCTCTTCGTACTCCGGCTGCACGCCGCGGCGGTTGGGCTCGATCCAGATCTGGAGGACGTGGACCGGGTCGCGGTCGGAAGCGTTGAACTCGCTGTGCATCACGCCGGTGCCGGCGCTCATGCGCTGGACGTCGCCCGGCCGGATGGCGGAACCGTTGCCCATCGAGTCCTTGTGCGCGAGCGCGCCCTCGAGCACGTAGCTGATGATCTCCATGTCGCGGTGGCCGTGCGTGCCGAAGCCGCGCCCGGGCTGCACGCGATCCTCGTTGATGACGCGCAGCGCTCCGAACCCCATGTGCTCGGGATCGTGGTAGTCGGCGAAGGAAAAGCTGTGGAACGAATCGAGCCAGCCGTGCTGGGCATGGCCCCGCTCGTTGGCCCGCCGGATCGTGATCACTCCTGCCTCCTGTTCGGATTGATTGAACCTCCTGTCGACTATGATGGGGTTGCGTTCGATCGATGGATAGCGAAGAATTTGGCTCCATCCGTTCGAAATTGTTGAAATAGTGCGCCTATCCTTTGATTCCCTTCAGGTTTTGGACGCCATCGACCGGAAGGGGTCGTTCTCCGCCGCTGCGGCGGAGCTGCACCGCGTTCCGTCAGCAATCACTTACTCCATCCGCCAGCTCGAGGAGGGGCTGGGGATCGAGCTCTTCGACCGGCGCGGCCACCGGGCGGTGCTCACCGAGGCGGGGCGCGAGCTGCTGCGCGAAGGGCGCAAGCTCCTGGAAGCGGCCGCGGACCTGGAGTGCCGCGTGCAACAGGTCGCGCGCGGATGGGAATCGGAGCTGCGCATCGCGGTGGACACCCTGGTGGCGGTCCACAAGCTCTACGGCATCGTGGCCGAGTTCTACGAGGAGACTTCGGGCACGCGCCTGCGGATCGCCGCCGAAGTCCTCGGCGGGACCTGGGATGCGCTCGCCTCGGGGCGGGCCGACCTCGTCGTGGGCGCGGCGGGCGACGCGCCCTCCGGCCGCAACTTCGCCACACAGCCCTTGGGGCGCGTGCGCATGCTGCTCGTGAAGGGCCGCGCTCTCGCGCGTCAGGCGGGCAT
>CAMPHL010000434.1 GCA_946885905.1 uncultured Pseudomonadota bacterium
CGTTCGCGCGGTCGGGCGCGATCTCGGCCAGCGCGAGCGCCCACGCCCAGCCGATCGAGCCGTGCCCCGAAGGATAGGAGTCCGCGGACGGGCGGGCGTCCTCGCATGCGGCCTCCCCGCTGACGGCGAAGGGACGTTGCCGCCTGTATACGTTCTTTGCCTTCCCGGTCGCGCGACTCGAATCCATGCGCATGCGCTGGAGCAGCATGTAAAGGTGTGGCGTGGACTGTTCCGACACGGTCACTCCGAGCGCGCACTGGAACGTCGCGGCGGCGCGCGGGAACCGCAGGTCCGCATCGCCCTTCGCGAGCTCCCAACGTGGCGTATCACGGAGCTTGCGCGTGGCCTTGTATAAGGACTCGTCCGCGGCCTGGCCCGGCGACCCCGCTGCCGGCGGCCCGGGCAGCAACACCGAGCTGTCGGGCAGCTGCGCCGGCTGCAGGTAGCCGGCGACGAAGCCGGAGCGGATTGCGGGCATCGCCGCCGGCGGCGCCTCGACTGCCGCGGCGCAGCCTCCGAGGAGAACGGCGCACAGCGTGGCCCATCGCTTCATGGTTCCTCCGGTCGTTGGGATGGCATCGCGGCCGGAGGATTCTATCGGCAACTATTTCTTTTGGGACTTCGGGTTGAAAGCCGTGCACCAGCCCTTGGGCGAGATGTCGCCTTCGACCAGTACGCACGACTTGGGCGGCTGCCAGTAGACGCAGGCGTCGCACTCCTGGCCGTTTTTGGGGGTGTCCTGGTACTTGAGCGCTTCCTTGCTCGCCTTCTGGGCGCGGGCGACCTTGATCGGTATCACCGTGGCGGCCGCAGCAGCTGCGGCGATCGTGGCTGCGCCACGGAAGAAAGGCACGTCGCTGGAGCTTGGGGTCATCGGGCATGTGCGGACTCCTTCGAGCCGGTGGAATCGGCCCTGCGCTGGCTTGGAGTCGGCGCCCGGCAGCGCAGTTCTTCGGCTCGTCCCTACGGCCGTACCGCGGGCGTCTCGACCTTCATCCCGCGAGCGCGGGCCATGAGGTACATCTCCAGGTCCACGAGCTCCGGTGAGCCCCACGCATAGGGGGACGCGCGAACGCCCGTCATGCACGAGCGGATGCGGCGCGTGAGCGAGCCCATGCCCTGCCATTCGAGGCGATAGATCGGATAGCCCGTCGCGTGCCCCTGCGGCAAGGGGCTGCCCGCGAGCGACTTACCCCAGTTGTCGTCGTGGCATTGCGCGCACGAGAGGTTGAGCTGGCCCATCCTGCGCCTGAAGATCGCGGCTCCCGCCTCGCGGTGCGACTCCGAGCGGGCATCCTTGTCGGGCGAGATCGGCATCCCGCGCGAGGCTCGCCCCACGACGGCCGAGAGCGCGAGGAGCTCGCGGCTTTCCGGCGCGAAGGCTTCGGCGCCCTGCCGCTCGGTGCGGCAACCGAGCATGCGTTGCTCGAGCGTGAGCGGGCGTCCCAGCTTCGCATCGAACGCGGGATAGCGCGCCGCCACCCCCTTCATGCCCTGGTTCACGTCGCCATGGCAATCGGCGCACGACTTTCCCGCGCGGCCCTCGGCGCGCGACCAGAGGCTCTCACCTTCGGCGAGCGCGAATACCGCGGGACCCGTGAGCTCGTCGTCCTGCATGGCACGCGTCTGCGGGCTCATGAATTCGTAGCCCGAGCGGCGCTCCTCGGGCGCGATCGGCGCGGCAACCGCCACGGTGCACGCGAGTACGCCCGCCGCGAGCAGCAGCCTTCGGATCAAACGACCTCGATCTTCGCCGTGTGCGACGCGGAATAACCCTGGTCGCCCACCCAGTTGAAGACGAGCTCGCCGCTCTCGGTGGCCACGGTCGTGAATGCGATCAGGGGATTCGCCGCCATCGCGGGATGGACGTCCACGCGGAAGACTTCCGTGCCGTTGTACGTGCAGGTGAACCGCGTGACGATGTCGCGCGGCACCAGCTCGCCCAGCTGCGTGCGGCGGAAGCCCGACTCCATCACGTGCTCGGCGAGCGTGCGGATCTCGATCACCTCGCCCTTGTTCGCCTTCGCCGGGACGCTCACCCTCACGCGCGAGGCCATCAGATGAGCCCTTCCTCCAGGCACGCCGAAAGGATCACGACGACGGATACGGTCTCGGACCAGAACGTGCCGTCGCTCATCCCGGCGATCGCGACCACGCGCCCCGAGTCCGCGATGCGCGCGCGCGTGGTGACCTGCGCACGGCCGGCCCGCGGCCCGAGATACGCCTCGAGCACCACCGGCTGCGGGTTCTTCTCGGTGAAGACGTGGATCGACTTCACGTGGTCGGCCTCCGTCATCGGGCTCTCGACCTTGACCGAGAGCGGCACGGAGTTGCCGTTGTCGATGAGCGGCGGGAGGTCGAGCTTCACGCGCCCGGACCGCAGCTCGGCGCCGCCGGTCGCCTTGCGGATCGCCGCCTCGAGCGCGGCCTGGCGCATGGCCGCGATGTTCGGCGGCAGCTGCGCGACGGCCGCGGGCGCCGCGAAGGCGCTTGCGAGGGCGAGGAAGCCGCGGCGGCTCGTCATCGCAGCGTCTTCAAGTAGGCCACCACGTCCTCGACCTGCTGGGCCGAGAGCACGGGCTTGCCCGCGAAGGCCGGCGCCACGCGCTCGAAGCCTTCGGTGCGATGGAACGACGGCATGATCGTTGCCGGATTCACGCGCGACGAATCGACGATGCGAAGGCGGATCTGGCCTTCGGTGAGCCGCGCCGCGGAGCGCAGGTCCGGCGCGAGATTGCCCTGGAAGCGCTCTTCCGGGATCGGGGCCGAGTGGCAGAGCAGGCACAAGCCCACCTGCCGGTTCGCGACGATGGCGCGGCCCCGGGCGGCATCGCCCGGCGTTTCGGTGAGCGGCCGCGGCAAGGTGTCCCCTGCCGCAGCCGCCGCCGCGCCCGCCCCCAGGATCGAGAACAGCAGCGGCGCCAGCGCCCTCACGCCATCTCGTACCCGTGGTTGCGCAGCGGCACCGAACGGATGCGCTTGCCCGTGGCCTTGTAGAGCGCGTTCAGCACCGCGGGCGCGGCCACGCAGATCGTCGGCTCGCCGATGCCGCC
>CAMPHL010000435.1 GCA_946885905.1 uncultured Pseudomonadota bacterium
ATGCCGGATGCCGCGCAGCGCCTTCTGCTGGTCGGGAAAGTAGATGAGGCCCACGCGGGAGATCGCGGCATCGAAGCTGCCCTCCGCGATCGTGTCGTGGCGCTCGCCGTCGAGCTCCCGCGTCTGCACGTTGGCTAGCCCCGCGCGCTGCGCTGCTTCGGCCGCGTAGCGCAGGATCGTGGGTGAAATGTCGGTCGCCAGCACGTGGCCGTTCGGCCCCACGCGGCGTGCGGCGAGGAGCGTCTGCTCGCCGGCGCCAGCGGCGACATCGAGAACGCGCGCGCCCTCGACCACGCCCGCCATGTCGAGCATGGCCCCGGTCGCATGGCCCAGCCAGCGACCGACGAGCGTCCCCCAGCGGTCCCAGGCCTGCGCAGCGCTCTCCCATTGCGCGCGCGTGGTCTGGCGAAATTTCTCGGCATCGAATATGGCAGTGACAGGGGCAGTGGCAGCCATGGCGTAATCCTTTCCGGTGGAGACGCACGCTCGCGTCGATGGCGTCCACCCTAGCGCCGTGGCTGCGAAGCTCAAGTCCAGAATCTGGAGTTGCTGCCCGGCGGAGGCGCCGCCACACTGGCGGCATGATCGACTATGGCCAGTTCTGCACGGTAGCGCGGGGCGCGGAGGTCCTGGGCGAGGTCTGGACGCCGCTCGTGGTGCGCGAGCTGCTGTGCGGCAGCCGGCGCTTCAACGACCTGCGGCGCGGCGTGCCCCGCATGTCGGCCACGCTCCTCGCGCAGCGGCTGCGCAAGCTCGAGGAGATGGGCGTCATCGAGCGGCGGCGCGCGAAGTCAGGGTGGGAATATCGCCTCACCGCTGCCGGCGAGGAGCTGCGCCCCATCGTGGTCGGACTCGGGCATTGGGGAGCGCGGTGGATCGGCAGCCGCCTGAAGCGCGAGCAGCTCGATGCAGGCTTCCTCATGTGGGACATCCGCCGCTTCGCGCGCATGGAGCGCTTTCCACAGGGCCGTCGCGTCGTCATCCACTTCCGTTTCACCGACGCGCCGAAGGGCGAGCGCGCGTGGTGGCTCGTCGTCGAGAATCGCGTGGCCGACCTGTGCCGCGACGACCCCGGGCACGAGCTGGACGTCGTGGTCGAATCCACCGTCCGGGCCCTCACCGACGTCTGGACCGGTGAAGCCGAGCCGGCGGGCGAGATCGCGGCCGGCCGGCTCTCGGTCCAGGGCGCCGGCCGCAACGGACAGTTGCTCTGGAAATGGATCGGGGAGAGCATGTTCGCACCCACCCGCCGCGCGGCGAGAGGGTGAAGCGTTTCAGGCCGGCGCCTCGACTCCCAGCTTCGCCGACCAATCCCGCATGTCCTTCAGCGCCTCGGCATCGATGGGGATGCCCTCGGCCAGGCGCCTGCGCTCCTCGATGAGCTCGGGCTCGCCGGGGAAGAGGACCTCTCCCTGCGCCTTGAGGTCGCGCACGACGGCATCGACCGTGTCCTCGAGCGAATCGCCGCCCGCGAAACGGCGCGGATCGATCGCGATCAGCAGGTGGCCGATCTTGCGGGGATTGTCCAGGTCGCCGTACATGCTGTTGATGTGGCGCCCGTAAGTCATGCCGTTCATCGCGCCGCAGAGCAGGTCGATCATGAAGGCGAGACCGTAGCCCTTGTAGCCGTAGATCGGGCCGCCGAGCGGCACCCCCGCCGCGGCCTTGTTCGGATCGGTCGTGACGTGGCCCGCGCCGTCGACGGCGATGCCGGGATCGAGCTCGCGGCCCTCGATGCGGGCGTTGAGCACCTTGTTCCAGGCGACCTGCGAGGTGGCCATGTCCAGGCAGATCGGCTCGCCACCCTTGCGCGCGAACGCGAACGAGATCGGGTTCGTCCCGAAGTACATCTTCTTCCCGCCATGGGGGACGACCACGGAGCTCGAGTGCGTCATCGCGATCCCCACCAGCGCTTCGCGCGCGGCCATCCGGGTGTAGAGGCCCATCGCGCCGCAGTGGGAGGAGTGGCCGACGCCCACGATCCCCGCGCCGTTTTCCTTCGCCATGTCGATCGCGGTTTCCATCGCGAGCGCGGCGTGCACGATGCCAAGGCCGTCCTCGCCATGGACCTGCGCGGTGACCGGTCCCGTTCGCATCACCACGGGTGTCGATGCGGCTTTCACGGAGCCGATCGTCATCCGCCGCAGGTAATGCGTGAGCCGCAGCACGCCGTGCGAGTCGATGCCCCAGACGCTGGTCTGGACGAGCGACTCGCCCACCAGCTTCGCTTCTTCGGGCGGGACGCCGACCTTGCGCAGGCACGACACCGCCCAGCTTTCGAGCCGCTGCCTGCTTACGCGCTGCACGAATCTGCGTTCATCGGCGTTTGTCGGCGGTTCGGCCTTACTTGGCGACGACCTTCTGGCGCTGCTGGCCCAGCCCCTGGATCCCCAGCGTGACGACGTCGCCTGCCTTCAACCACACCGGCGGCTTCATGCCGAGCGCCACGCCCGGCGGCGTGCCGGTGGTGATGATGTCGCCCGGAAGGAGCGTCATGAACTGGCTCACGTACGACACCAGCGTCTGCACGTTGTAGACCATCGTGCGCGTGTTGCCGCGCTGGCGCTTCTCGCCGTTCACGTCGAGCCACATGTCGAGCGCTTGCGGATCGGTGATTTCGTCGGTGGTGACGAGCCAGGGACCGACCGGGCCGAACGTGTCGCATCCCTTGCCGCGATCCCACTGGCCGCCCGGGCCCATCTGGAAATGGCGCTCGGAGACGTCGTTCACCGCGCAGTAGCCGGCCACGTAATCCATGGCCTTCGACTCGGAAACGTACTGCGCCCTGGTCCCGATCACCACACCCAGCTCGACCTCGTAGTCGAGCTTCTGCGAGCCCTTCGGGATGACGGTGTCGTCGTTGGGGCCGCACAGGCACGTGGTCGCCTTGAGGAACACCACCGGCTCGGCGGGAATCGGCAAGCCCGCCTCCTCGGCGTGGTCGCGGTAGTTCAGGCCGATCGCCACGAACTTGCTGATGCCCGCATAGGGCACGCCCAGGCGCGGGCTGCCGCGCAC
>CAMPHL010000436.1 GCA_946885905.1 uncultured Pseudomonadota bacterium
CGAGCGGCTCGCGCGCCTCGCCGCCGAGTGCCGCCTCGATGGCGTGGTGTGCTCCGCGGAGGAAGCCCCCCAGCTGCGCGCCGCGACCCGCCGTGACTTCCTCCTCGTGACGCCCGGCATCCGGCTCGACCACGATGCGAAGGGCGACCAGTCGCGCGTCGTGACACCCCTCGAGGCCGTGCGCCGCGGCGCGGACTACCTGGTGATCGGGCGTCCGGTCACGCAGGCCAAGGATCCGGCCGCGATGCTCGCGGCGATCGCACAAACGCTGAAGGAAGGAACGGCGGCATGAAGGTCAGCATCATCGGCACCGGCTATGTCGGCCTCGTCACGGGCGCCTGCCTGGCGGACGTGGGCAACCAGGTCCTGTGCCTCGACCTCGACCAGCGCAAGATCGAGCGCTTGCGCGCCGGCGAGATTCCGATCTACGAGCCCGGCCTGCAGGAAATCGTGCACGCCAACGTCGCCGCCGGCCGGCTCAGGTTCACGACCGATCCAGCCGAGGCCGCTCGCTACGCGCAATTGCAGATGATCGCCGTGGGCACGCCGCCGGGCGAGGACGGCTCTGCGGACCTCCGGTACGTGTTGGCGGCGGCGCGCGGCATCGCGCGAGACATGGACGGCCCGCGGGTGATCGTGGACAAATCCACCGTGCCCGTGGGAACGGCGGACAAGGTGCGCGCAGCCGTAGCCGAAGTGCTCGCCCAGCGCGGCGTGGGCCACGCCTTCTCGATGGTCTCCAATCCCGAGTTCCTGAAGGAAGGGGCCGCCGTCGAGGACTTCATGCGCCCGGACCGCATCGTGATCGGCGCGCACGAACCCGAAGCCATTGCCGTCATGCGCGAGCTCTATGCGCCGTTCCAGCGCAACCACGAGCGCCTCCAGGTGATGGACATCCGCTCGGCGGAGCTCACCAAGTACGCCGCCAACGCGATGCTCGCCACGCGCATCTCGTTCATGAACGAGCTCGCCTTGCTGGCCGAACGGCTGGGCGCCGACATCGAGCACGTCCGCGTGGGCATCGGCTCGGACCCCCGCATCGGCTACCACTTCCTCTACCCGGGCGCGGGCTTCGGCGGCTCGTGCTTTCCGAAGGACGTCTCGGCGCTCATCCGCACGGGCGCGGAGCACGGGATCGACCTCAAGGTGGTGCGCGCCGTCGAGGCCGCGAACGACCGGCAGAAAGGGGTGCTGGTCGAGAAGATCGTGCGCCGCTTCGGCGAAGACCTCTCGGGTCGGCGCTTCGCGCTCTGGGGCCTCGCCTTCAAGCCCAACACCGACGACATGCGCGAAGCGCCCAGTCGCGTCGTGATCGAGGCGCTGCGGCTGCGTGGCGCCCAGGTCTGCGGGTACGACCCCGTTGCCATGGCCGAGGCGGAGCGCATCTACCGCGACGACGCGGGCGTGACGTTCGCGGCTTCGGCGCTCGAGGCGGCCAAGGGTGCGGATGCGCTCGCGATCTTGACCGAGTGGAAGGCGTTCAGGAGCCCCGACTTCGACGGCCTCGCCAGGGCGCTGCGCCAGCCGGTCGTCTTCGATGGCCGCAACGTCTACGATCCGGCGGTGGTGGCCGCCCATGGATTCGAGTACTACGCGATCGGTCGCGGCCTTGACGCGCAGGCGCCGGGAGTTGCGGCCGCGCCGCGCAAGAAGGTGGGAACATGAGGGTCCCGCAGGACTTCGCGCGCGTGCGCCTGCTGGTCGTGGGCGACGTGATGCTGGACCGCTATTGGTTCGGCGACGTGAACCGCATTTCGCCCGAGGCGCCGGTTCCGGTCGTGCACGTCCAGCGCACCGAGGAGCGCCCTGGCGGGGCGGCCAACGTCGCCCGCAACGTCACCGCCCTCGGCGCCCGGTGCCGCTTGCTCTCCGTGGTGGGCGGCGACGAGGCCGGACGCTCGCTCGCGCGTTTGCTCCAGGAGGACAAGGTCGATGGGTCGCTCCACGCGGATCCGGGGTTCACGACCACGGTCAAGCTGCGGGTCGTCGGACACCAGCAGCAACTGCTGCGCATCGACTTCGAGCGCGCGCCGCGGCACGAGGTGCTCGACGCCAAGCTGGACGAGTACCGCAAGCTCGTGGACGCCGCCGATGCAGTCGTCCTGTCGGACTACGGCAAGGGCACGCTCGCGCACGTGCAGCCGATGATCGCGGCGGCCCGCGGGCTCGGCAAGCCGGTGCTCGTCGATCCCAAGGGCTCCGATTACGAGCGCTACCGGGGAGCTACCCTGCTCACGCCCAACCGAACCGAGTTCCGCGAGGTGGCCGGCCCCTGGAAGGACGAGGCGGACCTCGAGCGCCGCGCGCAGCGGCTGCGCGCGGACCTTGGCCTCGAGGCCCTGATCGTCACGCGCAGCGAGGAGGGAATGTCCCTCTTCACCGCCGGCGAGAACCGCCATGAGCACACCCGCGCCCGCGAGGTCTACGACGTGAGCGGCGCCGGGGATACCGTGATCGCCGTGCTCGCGCTGATGGTGGCGGGCGGGGCGGCACTGCACGAGGCCATGCGCGTGGCCAACCACGCCGCCGGCATCGTGGTCGCCAAGCTCGGCACCGCCGTCGTCCATCCCGAGGAGCTCGCCGAGAGCCTCGCTTCCCGACACTGAACCATGGCACTCATCGTCACCGGCGCAGCCGGCTTCATAGGATCCAACCTCTTGCGCGCGCTCAACGCGCGCGGCGAACGCGACATCATCGCGGTCGACAACCTGACCCGCGCGGAGAAGGTGGCCAACCTTCGCGACGTCGAGATCACCGACTTCGTCGACAAGCGCGATTTCCTCAAGCGCATGGAGGCGGGCACCTATGACGGGAAGGTCGCCGCGGTCCTCCACCAGGGCGCCTGCTCGGACACGATGGAGTCCGACGGGCGCTACATGATGGAGAACAACTACCGCTACTCCAAGCAGCTGCTCGACTGGTGCCAGGAAGACGAGGTGCCGCTGCTCTATGCGTCTTCCGCGTCGGTGTACGGCTCGGGGCCGCAGTTCCGGGAGGAGCGCGCGGCCGAGCGTC
>CAMPHL010000437.1 GCA_946885905.1 uncultured Pseudomonadota bacterium
CGGCAGCGCTTGGGCGGATTGAGGGCAGCGCCGGGCTTGCAGGCGAAGGCCTGCGCGAACTCGGGCATGTTGGCCACCGGGCCGTTGACGCGCCACTTGCCCGGCGAGTGCGGGTCGGTGACCGCGCGCACGCGCTTGGTCTCGTCGCGCGTGTTGTCGCACGCCCATTGCGCGTTGCCCACGAAGAAGCGCTGTTCGGGGGTGAGGCCGTCGATCGGCTGCAGGTTCTTGCCCGCGACTTCCATCTTCCACGCCATCCATGCGAGCACGAGGCCGCCCAGGTCGGCGATGTCCTCGCCGTTGGTGAGCTCGCCGTTGATCTTGATGTCGTCCACGATGGTGTAGGTCGAGAACTGGTCCGAGATGCACTTCGCGCGCTCCTCGAAGGCCTTGCCGTCCTCGGGCGTCCACCAGTCCTTGAGGTCGCCCCTGGCGTCGTACTTGCGGCCCTGGTCGTCGAATCCGTGCGTGAGCTCGTGGCCGATGGTGGCGCCGGTGTTGCCGTAGTTGGGCGCGTCGTCCATCTTCGGGTCGAACAGCGGCGGCTGCAGGATGCCGGCGGCGAAGTTGATGTCGTTGGTCTGGGGGTTGTAGTAGGCGTTGACGGTGGGCGGCGTCATGTACCACTCGCTGCGGTCCACGGGCTTGCCGATCTTGGCGAGGTCGCGGCGCGACTCGAACACCTGGGCGCGCCGCACGTTGCCGAAGAAGTCGTCGCGCCCGACCTGCACGCTCGAGTAATCGCGCCACTTGTCGGGGTAGCCGATCTTGTTCACGATCGTGTGCAGCTTGTCGAGCGCGCGCTTCTTCGTGGCCTCGCCCATCCAGGGCAGCGCCTTCACGTCCTCTTCCATCGCTCGCTCGACCTGCCGGGTCATGCGCAGGATCCGCTCCTTGGTCTCGGGCGGGAAGGTGCGGCGCACGAACTCCTGCCCCAGCGCTTCGCCCAGCTGGTTGTCCACCCACGCCACGCAGCGCTTCCATCGGGGCCGCAATTGCGGCACCCCGTGCAGGGTCTTCGAGTAGAAGTCGAAGGCTTCGTCGACGAACGCCTTCGAAAGGTAAGGCGCGTTCGCGCGCGCATGGTGCCAGCGCAGGTAGGTGCGGATATCGCCGATGGGGCGCGCCGCGAGGAGCTGGTCGAGCTCGGCGAAGAACTTGGGCTCCGTCACGTTGAAGGTCTGCAGGCTGGCGAGCCCGAGGGGCTTCAGGTACGCCTCCCAGGACAGGTGCGGCGTCGACTTCACCAGCGCCGCGCGATCGATGCGGTGGTAGAGGTTGTACGGGTCGCGCTGCTCGACGCGCGTGAGCGTCGCCCGGGCGAGCTGGTCCTCGATGGCGAGCACCGTGGCCGCGTTGGAACGCGCCGCATCGGCGCGGTCGCCCAGCAGCTGGAACATGCGCGCCACGTGCGCGAAGTACTTCTCGCGGATCACGCGCGACTTCTCGTCGTCCTTGGTGTAGTAGTCCCGATCCGGCAGGCCCAGGCCGCCCGCGAACGCGAAGGCGATCACCTGCGAGGAATCGGCGAAGTCCTGGTTGGAGCCCAAGCCGAAGAAGAAGCCCGAGGATCCGGTCTCGAGCTGCAGCCGCGCGAGCAACGCGGGCAGGTCCTTGTTCGAGCGCAGCGCCGAGATCGCCGCGAGGCCGGGCCCGAG
Source organism: uncultured Pseudomonadota bacterium (assembly GCA_946885905.1). The sequence continues at coordinate 1,659 of CAMPHL010000437.1, forward strand.
TGGTGCCGCGCCGCGCTTCTCGATCGCCGCCTCGTCCATGCAGGCGGCGAAGTAGTCGCCGATCTTGCGCTGCACGGCGCTGCGTCCCGGCGCGGGCTTCGCCGCTTCCTCGAGGATGCCCCAGAGGTAACGCTGGTTGTCCTGCGCGAGCTTCGAATAGACGCTCCACGAGGACTGGTCGGAGGGAATCGGATTGGCCTTCATCCAGCCGCCGCAGCTGAACTGGTAGAGGTCCGCGCAGGGATCGGCGCTGCGGTCCAGCGAGGCCGGGTCGAGTCCCGCGGAGTAGGGCAGCTCCTTCAGGGGGCGGTCGGGCACTTGCGACAGGGCCGCGGGCGAGGCCGCAAGCAGGATCGACAACACGAGGGGTCGGATGCGCATGCCGCATGATAAATGGAGCACGCCGGTGACGTTTGTCACGCTTCGTTTGGCTAAAATATCGGCGCCATGAGCACCAGAAAACAGACCTACTACGACCTCCTGGGGATCCCGCCGAACGCCAAGCACAACGACGTGGGCCTCGCCTTCAACCGCAAGATGCGCGCGATCAGGCGCGAGGACGCACCGCCGGACCTGAAAGCCGAAACGAAGCTGAAGGAAGCCTTCGCAGTGCTGTCCGACCTCGACAAGCGCGAGGCGTACGACGCGCAGCTTCGCGCCGCGCGGCTCAAGCCCAGGTTCGGCAAGAACCATGCGGCGATCGCGGCGCTGTTCGTCGTTGCGATCGGCGCGGGCCTGTTCTGGTACCTGAAGCCGCACCTCCTGCCGGAGATGGTGGCGCTGGAACAGCAAGGCCCGGGCAAGCCCTACCAGGAGATCCTGAACGGCGCGATCCCCGCGGTGGGACGGCTGCAAGCGGTGGAGATGTCGGGCCAGGCCGTGCATGCCGGCATCGCCTTCACGGTGGAAGAGGGCGTTGCCGTCACCTCGTGCCTGGGACTGTCGCCCACGGCGCAATTGAGCGTTTCCATTTCGCCGCGCGTCATACCCGCGAAGGTCACGATGAGCGATCCCGACCTGGGCCTGTGCAAGCTGCAGGTGACTGGTGCGGGGACGTGGCCGCTTTCGGTGAGCCAGGTGCCCGCGAAAACCGGCGACCTCGTCTACACGACGCAGGTGAGCCCGAAGGGCGACGTGACGCTGCGGCAAGCGACGGTGAAATCGGTGAAGACGCAAGGCAAGGCGACCGTGCTCGAAGTATCCGCGCCGCTCATGGCGCAGCACGCCGGCTCGCCGCTGCTGGACATGCATGGCCGTGTGGTCGCCGTCGCGAACATGCCGCCGGGAGGCAAGGAGACCTTCGTCGCGATTCCCGCCAAGTGGGCCGAGACGCTGCCGCTGCCGGCCG
>CAMPHL010000438.1 GCA_946885905.1 uncultured Pseudomonadota bacterium
GAGGCGAGGTTCACGATCGAGGCCCCCGACCGCCCTTCCATCAGGGGGAGCGCGGCCTGGATGCAGTTGAAGAGGCCGGTGAGGTTGGTGGCCACGAGGTTGTCCCACTCTTCGCCCGACGTTTCGGCGGGTCCTCCGGTGCAGATGAGGCCGGCGTTGTTCACCAGCACGTCCAGGCCCCCGTGCTTGCCGCGGATGGTTTCCATGGCTTCGGCGACCGATTTGCGATCGCGCACGTCGAGCTTCAGGTCGCCGCCCTGCAGGTCGCCACGGTGCACGCGCGCGCCTTCGGCCAGGAAGTGATCGGCGATCGCCGCGCCGATTCCCCTTCCCGCGCCGGTCACCAGCGCGACCTTCCCTTCGAAACGCCTCATGGACGGCCTTTCACTTGCTGGACTCCATCAGGCTGCGCGAGAGCTTCGTTGCCGCTGCGCGCAGGTCGGGAAGGAAGCGCTTCACGCCTGCGAGGGTGAGCCGCGCTTCGGCTGCGGATATGGCCAGTCCCGCCGAGACGCCGCCGTCGCGCGGCCCCTCGACCGCGACGGCGATGCACACGACGCCGGACATGAATTCCTGGTCGTCGATCGAGTACTTCTGCCGCCGGATCTGCTCGAGCTCGCCGCGCAGCTTCTTCGGATCGGTGATCGTGGTCGCGGTATAGCGCGTGAGCGACCCGGCGGCGATGTGCGCGTCGAGGTCCGACCCGGGCAGGCGCGAGAGCAGGAGCTTGCCGATGGCGGTGCAGTGCAGGGGAACGCGGCTGCCGGTCTCGAAGCGCAGGCCGAGCGGCCAGTGCGACTCCACGCGGTCGATGTAGACCACGTTGCCGGCGCTCATCACGCCCAGGTTGCAGGACTCGCCGGTCTTGCGCGCGAGCGCTTCGAGCACCGCATGGCGCGCGCCGTTGCTGGCCGCCGAGCAGAGCACGTCCAGCCCCAGCTTCACCAGGCGCGGGCTTTCCACGATGCGGCGCCGGCCCGGCTCGCGGCCCACGAAGCCCAGGCGCTCCAACGTGCCCACGATGCGGTGGGCGGTCGGCTGCGGCATGTCGAGCGCGGCCGCGATCTCGGCGATGGACAGCGGGCGGCGGCGCGCGGCCACGACCTCGAGGACCCGCAGGGCTTTCGGGACGGCTCCGGAAGCGTCGTCTTTGCTCTTCGCGCTCATGAGGTGAATGAAATCTCCGTGCCCGCGAACCTGATGCGCGCGCGCTGGATGTCGCGCCGGTCGTGCAGCCACTTCACCAGCTCGCGCAGCGGCGTGGTGGTCTCCTCGCACTCGGGCGTCGGGTCGCGCAGCGCGGCGACGAGCGCGTCGTCGTAGAAGGCGTGCAAGAGCAGGTCCTCGTCGCTCGTTCCCCGCCCCAGGCGCGCGTGCAGCTTCGGCAGCAACGGCTCGATGTGCGCGGCGGCGCGCTCCGTCACCATCTCGCCGGGCTTGATGCGTGCACGATCGAGGAATTCCGCGGCAGGCTCGGCGGCGAGGCGGCCGTAGTAGCCGCAGGCGTATTTGCGCACTTCGTCCGGGATCGTCCTGTAGCGCTCGCCCTGCACGACGTTGAGTACCGCCTGCGTGACGATGTATTGCGCGAAAGGACTCACCACGATGGGGTATCCGAGGTCGTGGCGCACACGCGCGGCCTCCTCCATGATCTCCGGCAGGCGGTGCTCGATGCCCATGGCCTGCAGCTGCGAGCGCAGGTTCGAGATCATGCCGCCCGGGATCTGGTGCTCGTAGAGCGCCTGGTCGTACTTCGCGACCACGCCGCGTGGCTTGTTCTCGCGGATGGTGAGCCACTCGAAGTACTTCGACGCTTCCGCCATCGCCTCGGGATCGAGGTTCGTGGCCATGCCCAACGCCCGCGCGCGGCGATCGATGTCCTGCGTTTCGGGCAGCGACGCTCCGTTGCCCAGCGGCTCGAGGGCGGTGTACGCGTACTCGAAGCCCGCCTTCATCGCCTCGGTGTAGACCTCGGGGGCGAGCGCCGACTGGCAATGCGAATGCAGCTGGAAGGGGATCCCTTTTCCCTTCACGGCCTTCACCAACGCGGCAAAGAGCGTGCGGCCGCGCTCCGGCGTGAGCAGGCCCGTCGGGTCCTTCACGCAGAGGTAGTCCACGCCCATCTTCACCAACTCGTGCGCCCGCTCGACGTAGTAGGCGTCGGTGTGGACCGGCGAGAGCGTGTAGGTCATCCAGCCGTTGATCTTCATGCCCGCTTCGCGGCCGGACTTGATCGACGACTCGAGGTTGCGGTTGTCGTTGAGCGCGTCGTAGACGGTGAGGATGTCCACGCCCAGGCGCGCGAGCACCCGGGAGTTGAGGCCCACGACATCGTCCGGGAAGAGCTCGAAGGTGTAGAGGCTCTGTCCGCGGGTGAGCGCGTCGATGGGCGTCTCCAGGCGCTCGCACAGGTACTGCACGCGGCGCCAGGGGTTTTCCCGCAGGTAGCGCACGCACACGTCGAACACCGCGCCGCCGAGGATGTTGATGGCGTCGTAGCCCACGCGGTCGAGCATGGCGAGGATGGGCGCCATCATCGGCGTGGTCATGCGCGTGGACCACAGGCACTGGTGCGCATCGCGCAGCGTCACGTCGACGAACCGCATGCGACCCTCCCCCTGCTCCCTCCCAAGGGATGGGGAACGCGGCTTAAGCCGTGAAGCGGATCGTCGTTTCATGCGGGCCGAATCGCGATCAGCGGCTGTCCGGCTTCCACCATCGCCGCGTTGTCGACGAATACGTGCGTGACGGTTCCGGCCACGCCCGCCTCCACCGAATTCATGAGCTTCATCACCTCGATGATGCAGACGATGGTGTCGGGTTTCACCTTCTTCCCGGGCTCCACGAACGGTTTCGCGCCGGGCTCGGGCGCGCGGTAGAAGGTGCCCACCATCGGGGACTTGATGACGTGCGTGCCGGCGGGGAGGTCGGTCAGCGGTGCTCCCCGTCCCTTGGGAGGGGGCGTGGGGAGGGTCGCTTGTTCGCCCGCCTTCGGGGTCGG
>CAMPHL010000439.1 GCA_946885905.1 uncultured Pseudomonadota bacterium
GCTGGAAGAGAACCACGTCGGCGTCGCGATACTGGGTGGCGTACTTGGACAGGCCCGTGGCCATGCGCGAGTGGATCACCGCCCGGAAGGTCTGCGAAAGGACCACCGGCAGCCCGCCCTCGACGAGGTTCGATTGGGGCCCCCGCCCGCGCTGTGCGGCGAGCTTGGCGTCGTACGGGACGATCGGGTTCACGCAGATCACGAGCTTCATCCCGTCGTCGAGCGCCTCCGAGGCGTGCAGCGTCTTCTTGAGCGCACCGTCCACGAAATGGCGCCCGTCGATGTCCACCGGCGGGAAGAGCCCCGGCAGCGCGGCGCTCGCCTGCACCGCCTTGGAAATGGGAACGTGGTCGTTGCCCGGACGGCCGAAGCTCACGCTCTCGCCACTGTCCAGGTCGGTCGCGACGAGGTAGAGCCTGCGCGAGAGGCTGCGGAAATCGTTGGTGTGGCCCGGCTGGGTGAAGACCGCGGCGAGGTAATCGTGGATCGCCTCGTTGTCGAAGACGCCGGTGGGGATGGCCTTGCCGAGCGCCGCGAAGGATTCCAGCGTGCCGCCCGCGAAAGGGCGCGTCACATAGCGCCAGGCCGAGCGCGCGAGCAGTGGTGGCACGAGTCGCGCGCGCCGCCAGTACTCCCGGAAGGCCGGGCGCATGAAGAGCTCGGGCGTGAGCGCGCCTTCGCCACGGCCGCCTTCGATGAAGAGGCGGTAGATCTCGTCGACCGGAATGCGGTTGGCGAGCGCGGCGGCAAGGAAGCTTCCGGCGGAAACGCCCACGTAGCAGTCGAGCTCGTTCAGGTCGAGGCCCTCGAGCGACTCCTGCAGCGCCATGAGCGCGCCGATCTCGTAAATGGCGCCGAAAGGCCCGCCCCCTGCCAGGGCGAGCCCAGTGCGCTGCGATCGACGCTTCGCGAAACCGTGTCCCGCGTTCGGTCCCCCTGCCCTGGAACGGGGCTCGGGGGAGGGTCGCGGCGCTTGCTTGTTACGTCCGTGCACGCGCACGGCGCAGCTGGTCGACGCTTTGCTGCAGCTGGGCGACCTGGCGCGACAGGGCGCGCACGTCCCGGGCGGTGGGCACGCCGAGCTTCGAGATGGCGTTGCGCACGCGGTTCTCGAAGACCTTCTCGAGCTGCGAGACGGCGTCCAGGGTGCGGGCGCGAGCGGCATCGGCGCGGGACGCCACGGCCTCGCGGACTTCGGTCACGGCGGCGCGGGCTCGCCTCGCCTTGGCGGCGGCGAGCTTCACGCCCCTCGCCTGCAGCTCGGTGCCCTGCCTCACGATCTTGTCGACCGCGCCGAGGGCGTTCTTGCGGAGCAGCTCGAGCTTGCCCGCGGGGGCGCTCTTCCGGGCGGCTTTCGCGGTGCGTTTGGTGGTACGGGCAGCCATGTCGTCTCCTGGGTGGTTGGGCGGTTCGGGTGCTACGGCGGCCAATTTACCGGCGAGATTTAGAGCGATCACACCAAAATTCAGCCCGCCGATCCATGGCGCGGGCCGGGCTCGGCCGATCTATATAATTCGGCCAGACAAGGGGAGAAGGCCATGACGTATTTCGTGACTGGCGGGACCGGTTTCATCGGCCGCTTCCTGATCGACAAGCTCGTGCGCCGCACCGGCAACATCCATGTGCTCGTGCGCAGGGATTCGGTGAAGAAGTTGGACGCCCTGCGGCCCCGCTGGGGCGAGGTCGAGAAGCGTGTCATCGCCGTCGTGGGCGACCTGTCGAAGGAAAAGCTCGGCATCTCGGCCGCCGACCAGGCGAAGCTCAAGGGCAAGGTCAGGCACTTTTTCCACCTCGCCGCGATCTACGACCTCGCCGCCGACGCGGAAAGCCAGAAGGCGGCGAACATCGACGGCACGCGCAACGCCGTGGAGCTCGCCGAGGCCATCGGCGCGGGCTGCTTCCACCACGTGAGCTCGATCGCCGCCGCGGGCCTCTACGACGGCGTCTTCCGCGAAGACATGTTCGAGGAGGCCGAGGAGCTCGACCACCCCTACTTCCGCACCAAGCACGATTCCGAGGGCATCGTGCGCGAGGAGTGCGGCGTGCCGTGGCGAATCTATCGCCCGGCGATCGTCGTGGGCCACTCGAAGACGGGCGAGATCGACAAGGTCGACGGCCCGTACTACTTCTTCAAGCTGATCCAGAAGATGCGCAAGGCCCTGCCCCAGTGGGTGCCGACCATCGGCATCGAGGGCGGGCGCATCAACATCGTGCCGGTGGATTTCGTGGTCGACGCGATGGACCACATCGCCCACAAGAAGGGCCTCGACGGCAAGTGCTTCCACCTCACCGATCCGCAGCCCCGGCGGGTGGGCGAGGTCCTCAACCTGTTCGCCAGGGCGGCCCACGCCCCGCAGATGACGATGCGGGTGAACGCGAAGATGTTCAGCTTCATACCCTCGTTCGTGATCGACTCGATGATGTCGATCGCCCCGGTGCGCCGCATCCAGAAGCAGGTGCTCTCGGACCTCGGCATCCCGAAGGACATGTTCACCTTCATCAATTACCCCACGCGCTTCGACAACCGCGAGGCCGCGAAGGCGCTCAAGGGCTCGGGCATCGAGGTCCCGAGCCTCGCCGACTACGCCTGGCGCCTCTGGGACTACTGGGAGCGCCACCTCGACCCGGACCTGTTCATCGACCGCTCGCTCTCGGGCAAGGTGCGCGGCAAGGTGGTCGTGGTGACCGGCGGCACGTCGGGCATCGGGGAAGCGACGGCATACAAGCTGGCGCAGGCCGGTGCCCACGTGGTGCTCGTGGCGCGCGACCCCGAGAAGGCCAAGCCCGTCATGGAGAGGATCGAAAGGGAAGGCGGAAAGGCCACCTTCATCTCATGCGACCTCTCCTCGATGCAAGACTGCGACAAGCTGGTCGCGACGGTCACGAAGAAGCTCGGCGGCTGCAGGTTCCTGGTGAACAACGCCGGCAGGTCGATCCGCCGCGGGATCGCCTCGTCGTACGACCGCTTCCACGACTTCGAGCGCACGATGCTGCTGAACT
>CAMPHL010000440.1 GCA_946885905.1 uncultured Pseudomonadota bacterium
GCTTCGCCCACCTGGACGCGCGTGGGCGCCGGAGCTGTTCCCGCGCGCCGCGTGCAGCGCATCACCATCGACCGCGACAATCCCGCCCGCGTGATCGTTTCGGTCACGGGTTTCGTGCCGAACAACGTGTGGGAAACGCGCGACAACGGGGCGACCTGGCGCTCGATCACCGGCAACCTGCCCGACGCGCCGGTCTTCGACGTGAAGCGCCACCCCGTGAACCCGCAGTGGCTCTACGCCGCGACTTCGGTCGGCGTCTACACCAGCGAGGACGGCGGCGGCACCTGGTCCACGACCAACGAGGGCCCCGCCAACATCCGCGTGCGCGAGCTCTTCTGGCTCGACGACCAGACGCTCGCCGCGGCCACCTACGGGCGAGGCATGTTCAAGGTGGCGGTGGCCGCGAACGGGCCCGCGAACTACCAGGCGCTCTGGTGGGCCGGGAGCGCCGAAAACGGCTGGGGCATGAGCCTCACGCAGCACGGGGCGATGCTCTTCGGCGCGCTCTTCGTGTACGACAACCAGGGCCAGCCCATCTGGGTGGTGATGCCCGGCGGGAGCTGGAATGCAGGCTTCACCACCTTCACCGGAGCGCTCTACATCCCGACCGGATCCTGGTTCGGCGCGTACGACCCGAGCCGGCTCGCGGTCGGCGCCTCGGTCGGCACGGCGACCATCACGTTCACGAGCGCCACGACCGCGACGCTCGGCTACACGATCAACGGCGTCTCCGGCCAGAAAAGCATCTCGAAGCAGCCCTTCGGCACGCCCGACCCGACGCCGGTAGCGACCTACGGGGATCTCTGGTGGGGCGGCACCGCGCAGAACGGCTGGGGGGTGGCGATCAGCCAGCAGTACCGCACGCTCTTCTCGGTCTGGTACACGTACGACCAGGCCGGCCGCACGATCTGGTACGTGATCCCCGGGGGCACCTGGACCGCCGCCAATGCGTTCACGGGGACGGCCTATCGCACGACCGGCTCGGCGTGGCTCGGCCAGCCGTACAATGCAGGCGCATTGCAGGCCACCGCCGTGGGAAGCGTGACCTTCACCTTCCACGACCGCGACAACGCCACCATGAGCTACACCGTGGAGGGCGTGTCGCAGGCCAAGGCGATCACGAGGCAGCCCTTCTGATGAATAAACCCGCCGCGAAATGTGAGTTTTGCGACACGCCCGGGGGCCCGGTGCTCTGGCAGAATGAGCTCTGCCGCGTGGTGCGCGTGGACGAGCCGGACTATCCGGGCTTCGTGCGCGTGATCCTCGAGCGCCACGCACGCGAGATGTCGGATCTGGCCCTGGACGAGCGCGAGAAGCTCATGCGCGTGGTCTTCGAAGTCGAGGCAGCCGTGCGCGAGTGCATGGGAGCTGACAAGATGAACGTCGCAAGCCTCGGGAACATGACCCCGCACGTGCATTGGCACGTGGTGCCGCGTTTCCGCGACGACCGGCATTTCCCGGGGCCCATCTGGGCGGCGCCGCAACGCGAGGCCAGGGTGCCGGAAGAACGCCGCGAGCGGGCCGCGAAAGTTTCGCAGGCGATCGCGAAGCGGCTCGGCTGATCGACCATATGTCCGTGACCGAACCTCCGATCCAGGGCGCCGCCTTTACCGACTCGCGCAGCTGCCGGGAGTGGCTGGGCGCGCTGCCGCTCACGAACATCCCCAACGCGCAATACCAGGTGCTCTCCGGGATGCGTGCGCTCGCGGCCAACGAGGGTTTCGATCCGCTCGAGCGCCTCAAGTGCCTGGAGCTCGTGCGCGACAAGGTCTATTACCTGCAGGGCGAGCAGCGCTCGCGCTACTTCGGCAAGACCCTGCCGCTGTCCATGACCGACATGGACGCATGGCGCACGGGCCGCGACCTGATGGCCGAGCTCGAAACCGGTTACCGGAAGTGCCTCGCCGCGGCATCGGCCGCCTCGCTCGCCCCCCACCGGGCGCTCATCGCCGAGCGCATCGCGCGCTCCATCGGGGCGCAGATGCTCTTCCATGCGATCGTGTATCGCCGCTTCGAGCCAGTGCTGTGGGAGCGGTTGCATGCGCTTTACGCCGCGGCCGAGTCCGCCGGCTACGCCGAAGACCCGGTCAAGGATTCGCTCGAAGGCGAGGAGGGCACCTCGACCGTCACCGAGTCGTACGTGCGTGTGGTCCTCCTGCAGGCGGCGTACCTCTCGGAAGTCACCGCCGCGCAGATGGACATGATCGAGACGCTGGCGCGCATGTGGATCCGCCGTGTGCCGGTGAGGAAGAAGCCGCCTGAGACGGCGCCGGGACCGGTTTGTCCGCTCGTCGTGGATCTCACCAAGCCCATCGGCGCGCGCCCGCAGCTGAAGGCCGAGATCACGGATAACCACCGCGTGCTCGACATGGACGCGGTGTCGAAGAGCATCCGCAAGCGCGCCTACGCCCTGCAGTCGGGCGAAGATCCCGCGGCGGTGGGGTTGCCCGGTGTGAGCTCCGCCGACGCGCTCGACCAGCTCCGGCGCCTGCATCGCCTGTGGTGCGAAGGGGTGCCCCCGCATCCTCCGGCCAAGGTGCCGGCCGAGAAGGAGGTGGGACTCGTCTTCGGCTCGCAGGAGATCTATTTCTTCCTCGCGGGCGGCAAGCCCTTCGAGCAGCCCGACAAGAAGCGCGAGCTCACCCGCCAGGAGAAGCAGGACCTCGAGGTCTTCGGCCGCGTGAGCGAGCGCACGCAGGCGATGATGCTGGGCGAGCACAAGTACACCGTCGAGAACTGGGGGGTGGTGGACGAAATGCTGGGCGCCTGGCGCCTCACGCGGCCATCCACCTCCTCGCGCGGCATGACGATCGGCCGCCTGGTCGCGATGCGCGTGGGCGACACCGCGCCTTTCCTGCTCGGCAAGGTGAGCGCGCTCTCGCAGGAGGGCGACAAGGTGGTGGCCACGGTGACGGTGTTCCCCGGCAAGCCCGAGCCGCTTCCCGCCCGCGGAACAATTCGCCCCCTCTGGCTCGGCGGTCACCA
>CAMPHL010000441.1 GCA_946885905.1 uncultured Pseudomonadota bacterium
ACCTCGCCGTGGCGACGGGCGTGGCGCTCTACGAGATCCGGCGCGAGGCGCTCAAGAGCTTCCGCGTGCTCGGCTGCCGGGGATGGGGACGCGCCGACGTGATGCTGCGCCCCGATGGCAGCTATTCGTTCCTCGAGATGAATACCTCGCCCGGCATGACGGGCCACAGCCTGGTGCCCATGGCGGCGAGGGCTGCCGGGCTCGGCTACGCCGACTTGTGCCTGCGCATCCTCGAGGGCGCGGCGCTGGAATCGCAGCCGGGGAGGGCGGCGTGAAGCAGCCACGCGCGAGGTCCCAGGAGCCGGGAGCCCGGCCCATCGGCCGCCGGATCCTGGCGGCGCTCGCGGGCATCGCGGTGATGGCATCGCTCGGCTGGGGCGCGTGGGAGGGCTACGAAGCGACGGTCTCGTTGCCGGCCAAGCGCGTCGTGTACGCGGGCGAGCTCGACCGCCTCGCGCAGCCCGAGCTCGATGCGCTCACGCGCGCGGTGCAGGCCGCGCCCACCGCGTCGCTCGAGGCGATCCGGGCCTCCGCCCGGCGCGTGCCCTGGGTGCGCGACGCTTCGGTGCGCCGGCTCTTTCCGGACACGGTCGAGATCACCTTCTCCACGCACACCGCCTTCGCGCGCTGGAACGATTCGCACCTGGTGAGCCGCGAGGGCGAGGTCTTCACCGCGACCGATGCGTCGAAGCTCCCGCGCCTGCGCGGCCCCGAGGGCAGCGCGCCCTGGGTGGTGCGTGAGTTCGTCGCCGTGGCCGCCGCACTCGCGCCCGTGGGCCCGGTGGCGGAGCTTCGGCTCAGCCCGCGCGGAGCCTGGCACGCCGTCCTCGAATCGGGACTTTCCGTGGCCCTCGGCCGCGGGGACTGGCAGCCACGCGCCGCCCGTTTCGTCGCGGCATGGCCGCAGCTTTCGGACGAGGTTCGTTCCGCAACCTACGCCGACCTGCGCTATCCCGGCGGTTTCGCCCTCAAGCGCGCAGCGACATTGACCATCACGAACCCATGATCACGCCCCGCCAGCGCGACCCGCGCCAACTCCTCGTCGCCCTCGACATCGGCACCTCGAAGATCGTGACGCTGGTGGCCGAGATCACGCCCGAGGACACGCTGAACATGATCGGCATGGGAAGCCATCCCTCGAGGGGCCTCAAGAAGGGCGTGGTGGTGAACATCGAATCCACCGTGAACGCCATCCAGCGCTCGCTCGAGGAAGCCGAGCTCATGGCCGACGCCAAGATCAAGGAAGTGATCACCGGCATCGCGGGCAGCCACATCAAGAGCTTCAACTCGCACGGGATGGTCGCGATCAGGGACAAGGAGGTACAGCAGTACGACATCGAACGCGTGATCGAGACCGCGCGCGCCGTGAACATCCCGATGGAGCAGCAGGTGCTGCACATCCTCGAGCAGGAATTCATCATCGACGGGCAGGGCGGGGTGCGCCAGCCGCTCGGCATGAGCGGGATGCGCCTCGAGGTCAAGGTCCACATCGTGACCGGCGCCGTCTCGGCCGCGCAGAACATCATGAAGTGCGTGCGCCGCTGCGGGCTGGAGGTGAAGGACCTGATGCTGCAGCCGCTCGCATCCGCCGACGCGGTGCTGCTCGACGACGAGCGCGACCTGGGTGTCTGCCTCGTGGACATCGGCGGGGGCACGACCGACATCGCCGTCTTCACCGACGGCGCGATCAAGCACACGTCGGTGATCCCCATCGCGGGAGACCAGGTCACCAACGACATCGCCATGGCGCTGCGCACGCCGACGCGCGACGCCGAGGAATTGAAGATCACGCACGGCGTGGCCCTGCGCCAGCTCGCCAGCGCGGCCGAGATGATCGAGGTGCCCGGCGTGGGCGAGCGCGGGCCGCGCGAGCTCTCGCGCCAGACGCTCGCCGAGGTCATCGAGCCACGCGTCGAGGAGCTCTACTCGCTGGTGCAGCGCGAATTGAGGTCCTCCGGGCTGGAGGAGCTCCTTTCGTCCGGGATCGTGATCACGGGCGGCTCGGCCCTCATGAAAGGGATGGTCGAGCTGGGCGAGGAAGTGTTCCACATGCCGGTGCGCGTGGGCGTTCCGCAGTACACCGGCGCGCTCTCGGAGGTGGTGAGGAGCCCGCGCTACGCCACCGGAATGGGATTGCTGATGGCCGGGCTCGAGCAGGTGAAGCGCGACCGGCACGCACGCATGCAGGGGCAGGGATTCAAGGAAGTGCTGGAGAAGATGAAGGGGTGGTTCAAGGGCAATTTCTAGGAGCCAGTAGCCAGGAAGTCCAAACAACAGGAGACGACAGATGATCGAATTACTCGAAACTCAGACACCCGACGCCGTCATAAAGGTCGTCGGCGTGGGCGGCTGCGGCGGCAACGCGGTCGACCACATGATCAACAACGGCGTGCAGGGCGTGGAGTTCATCACGATGAACACCGACGCCCAGGCGCTCAAGCGCAACCTCGCGAAGATCACGCTGCAGCTGGGCACCGGGACCACGAAGGGCCTGGGCGCGGGGGCCAACCCGGAGATCGGCCGCATGGCCGCCGAGGAGGACCGCGAGCGCATCACCGAGCTCATCTCCGGGGCCGACATGCTCTTCATCACGGCGGGCATGGGCGGGGGCTCCGGCAAGGGAGCCGAGGCCGTGGAGGCCGAGCTCGCGCGCGAGATGGGCATCCTCGCGGTGGCGGTGGTGACCAAGCCCTTCGCGTTCGAGGGCAAGCGCCAGAAGGTCCCGGCCGTCGGGATCGAGCAGCTCAAGCAGCACGTCGACTCGCTCATCATCATCCCCAACGACCGGCTCATGCAGGTCCTCGGGGAGGACGTGACCTACGAAGACGCGTTCCGCGCCTCGAACGACGTGCTGAACGGCGCCGTCGCGGGCATCGCCGAGGTGATCAACTGCCCCGGCATGGTGAACGTCGACTTCGCCGACGTGCGCACGGTGATGAGCGAGAACGGCGTGGCGATGATGGGATCGGCGACGGCCTC
>CAMPHL010000442.1 GCA_946885905.1 uncultured Pseudomonadota bacterium
GATCGCGACGCCCGATGCGCCCGCGTTCGCGAAGTTCGCGCTCGAGGCCGCCGGCAAGGAGATGTCGAGCACGGTCGCTTTCGTGCGCATGATCGGGGCATTGCTGCGAGACCCGGCGCTCGGCAAGCGCATCGTGCCGATCATCGCGGACGAGGCGCGCACCTTCGGCATGGCCGACCTCTTCCGGCAGATCGGCATCTACTCGCCCATCGGCCAGCTCTACCAGCCCGAGGACCAGGCGCAGCTCTCCTATTACAAGGAGGCGGTCGAGGGGCAGATCCTCGAGGAGGGCATCAACGAGGCCGGCGCGATCGCATCCTGGGTCGCGGCGGCCACGAGCCACGCCGCGCACGGCATCGCGATGCTGCCGATGTACATCTACTACTCGATGTTCGGCTTCCAGCGCGTGGGCGACGCGATCTGGGCGGCGGCCGACTCGCGCTCGCGCGGCTTCCTCTTCGGCGCCACCGCCGGCCGCACCACGCTCTCGGGCGAGGGCCTGCAGCACCAGGACGGCTCGAGCCACCTCGTCGCCTCGACGATCCCGAACTGCCGCGCCTACGACCCGTGCTTCGCGTACGAGCTGGCGGTGATCCTCGAGGACGGCATGCGCAGGATGCTGCACGCGCAGGAGGACGTGTTCTATTACGTGACGCTGATGAACGAGGCGTACGCGATGCCTTCCATGCCCGAAAGCGCACGAGAAGGCATCCTTCGCGGAATGCACCGGATTCGCGAGGCGAAGGGCGCGAAGGTGCGCCTGTTGGGTGCGGGGACGATCCTGAACGAGGTGAGCGCCGCGGCCGGGCTGTTGGAGAAGGATTGGGGCATCGCCGCCGACGTGCATTCCGTCACGAGCTTCACGGAGCTGCGGCGGATGGCGATGGGCCCTGGTTCGTCCTGGATCGAGTTGCAGCTGCCCAGGACGGGCACGCCCGTCATCGCCGCATCGGACTATGTCCGCGCCGTGCCAGACCTCATCCGTCCGTGGATCGCAGACACGTACGTGACCCTCGGGACCGACGGCTTCGGCCGCAGCGACACGCGCGCGAACCTTCGGCGCTTTTTCGGGGTCGATCGTCACTCGGTTGCGCTGGCGGCGCTGTCGGCGCTGCGCGATGCCCGCGTTGGGGAAGCGGCGGCTCGTTACGGCATCGACACGAAGTCCGCCCCGCCCTGGACCCGATGAACAAGAAAGGAAAGCGCACCCGCGATGAAGCACGCCCTCGCGATGCTCGCCGCCCTCGTGGCCGTGAACACCAGTGACTCCGTGTACGCCGCGCCACCCGCGAAGAAGCCCGCCGCGAAGCGGCCGGCCGCGAAGCAGCCGGTCACGGACGTAGTCGTCGAAGCCTCCATCGCCGAACTGCAGAAGGCCATGCAGTCCGGCAAGCTCACCTCGAAGGCGCTCACGCAGCGCTACCTCGACCGCATCAAGGCGCTCGACAAGGCGGGCCCGCAGCTGAACTCCGTGATCGAGGTGAACCCCGACGCGTTGAAGGACGCCGAGGCGATGGATGCCGAAAGGAAGAAGCAAGGCCCCCGGGGGCCGCTGCACGGCATCCCGGTCCTGCTCAAGGACAACATCGCGACCAAGGACAAGATGCAGACCACCGCGGGCTCGATCGCGCTCGAGGGCGCCAAGTCGCCGCGGGATGCCTTCGTGGTCACGCGCCTGCGCGATTCGGGCGCGGTGATCCTGGGCAAGACCAACCTCTCCGAGTGGGCCAACATGCGCTCGATCCGTTCGACCTCGGGCTGGAGCTCGCGCGGCGGGCTTACGCGCAACCCCTATGCGCTCGATCGCAGCGCAAGCGGCTCGTCCTCGGGCTCGGCCGTCGCGGTCGCGGCGAGCCTGGCGACGGTCGCGCTGGGCACCGAGACCGATGGCTCGATCGTCTCGCCCTCCTCGGCCAACAGCCTCGTCGGCATCAAGCCCACGGTGGGGTTGGTGAGCCGCTCGGGCATCGTGCCGATCTCGATCTCGCAGGACACCGCCGGGCCGATGGCGCGCACCGTGGCCGACGCCGCCGCCGTCCTGGAGGCGATCTCGGGCACCGACCCCGCGGACAAGTACACGGCCGATGCCTCGATTCGCAAGGCCGAGTACACGAAAGCGCTCGACCGCAACGCCTTGAAGGGCGCGCGCATCGGGGTCGTGCGCAGCCAGTTCGGCGGCCGCAACGACCTGCAGTCGGCGGTGGTGGAGAAGGCGCTCGAGGCGATGAAGGCGCAGGGCGCGATCCTCGTGGACATTCCGGAATTCGTGAGCGCGGAGATGCTCGGCAAGGACGAGCTCACCGTCATGCTCTACGAGCTCAAGAACGGCATGAACGCCTACCTCGAGCAGTACGCCCCCGGCGCGGAAGTGAAGACGCTCGACGACATCATCGACTTCAACGAGCGCAACCGCGAGAAGGTCATGCCCTGGTTCGGCCAGGAGCACTTGATCGCCGCGCAGGAGAAGGGCGCGCTCGACAGCCCCGAATACCTGCAGGCGCGCGGCAACGGGCTCAGGGCCGCGCGCGAGGAGGGGATCAACAAGGCCATGCGCGAGCACAAGCTCGATGCGCTCGTGGCGCCCACCGCGGGCTTGCCGTGGATGATCGACTTCATCAAGGGCGACAACAGCGGCGGGGGATTCACGGCTGCTGCGGCGGTTGCGGGTTATCCGCACGTGACCGTGCCCGCCGGATACGTCCATGGGCTGCCGGTCGGCCTCTCGTTCGTGGGCGCGGCGTGGAGCGAGGCACGTCTCATCGCGCTCGCGTACGCGTTCGAGCAGGCGACCAAGCATCGGCGCGCGCCCACGTACCCGAAAACGGTCAACGTCTGGAATTCGCCCTGAAACGCCCGGAGTCGCATGCCCCAACCCGCCCTCGGACTGTAAACCAAAGGTCGACGGAAGAGCCTCGGCGGCGAGCGCGTAGTGGCGAGACGGGAAGCAGCCGCGCGTCCGAAATCCGCAGCCAGGA
>CAMPHL010000443.1 GCA_946885905.1 uncultured Pseudomonadota bacterium
TCTTGACCTCGAGCGCGCCCAGGTCGAGCGTGCGCACCTCCTGCCGCCAGGCGAGGTCCCGGGCGGCCGCGTCCGCGAGCGCAGCCGCATCCCTGAAACGCCGTTCCACCAGCTTCCAGGCCTTGCCCAGCAACGACTTGGACTGCGACGGCGGATTGAGCTCGCCGGTCTCGCGGTAGCGCGCGAAACCCAGGAGGTGCAGGCGCTTGCGGGCGCGCGTCGCGGCCACGTAAAAGACGCGTTCGATCTCGTGGTCGGAGGCGTCGATGTCGAGGCGCCGCAGGTAGTCGTAGGCGGGATCCTCCGTCTCGCCTCTGCGCCACACCGGCGCCATCATGAGCGCGCCATCCTCGCGGGCCTTCCAGTGGAAGAGCGGCCGGTCGGAGACGCGCGGCACGCGCTCCATGCCGGGGACGATGACCGTGTCGAACTCGAGGCCTTTCGCCCGGTGGATCGTCATCACCTGCACGTGCGCTTCCTCGCCCACGTCCGGGGCGGCGAAGAGCTGCTCGAGGTGGTCCTCGAGGAGCGTGGGGTCCGCGAGCTCGCCGGCCTCGTCCAGCTCCTCCAGCCGGTTGAAGAAGGTCTCGGCGTCTTCGAGGTCCGACTCGCGCTCGACGCACGCCGGGCCGCCTAGGGCGAGCCACGCCGATTCCACGCGCTCGCGCAGCGGTCCCCGCGCGCGGCCCTCGATGAAGGGCGCGAGCCCCGCGCGGGTCCACGCCGCACGCTTCGCCCCCTCGGTGCTCAACCGGCCCGTCCGGCTCTGGTACGCGAGCAGCTCCCAGACGGTAGCGTCGCGCTCCTCGGGCACGCCGGCGAGGAGCGCATGCATGTCGGCCATGGTGAGCGCGCACCAGGGCGCCCGCAGGATCGCGAGCCACGCCACGCGGTCGGCGAGGTGGGACAAGGCGCGCGCGATCGCCATCAGGTCCTGGATCACGGGACGGCGGCGCAGCGGCTCGATGTCGACGGCGCGGAAGCGCACGTCCGCCTCCTTGAGCGCCGGAACGATGCGATCCAGGTGCGCTCGCCCGCGAACGAGGATCGCCACGGTGCCTCCGGCGGCCTCGCGCGCGAGATCGGCCACCAGCCTCGCCTCGGCTTCGTGGCCGGCATCGGGGTCGGGCCCGGTGATCGCATGCCACGTGACGGCTTCGCCGTCGAGCGCCGGATGGTGCGGACTCGAGGCCGCATACGGGACCGCGCCCGCTTCCGCATCTTCCACGGCCGGCAGCACCTTCGCGAAGGTGTCGTTGAACCACTCCACCAGGCCCGACTGCGAGCGGAAGTTGGTGCGCAGCGTGAGCGGCTCGAGCTTCACCGAGGGAAGGCCATGCGCGCGCGCGTGCATGAAGAGCGAGACCTCGGCTTCGCGGAACCGGTAGATCGACTGCATGGGGTCGCCCACGAGGAAAGCGGTGCGCCCGTCGCCTTCGGACCAACCCGCGGTGAGGCGCTTCAGCAGCTCCCATTGCGTGAGCGAGGTGTCCTGGAACTCGTCGACCAGCAGGTGCTGCACGCGCACGTCGAGCGCGAGCAGCAGGTCCGTGGGAGCGTCCTCCTCGCCCAGCGCCTCGACCGCGGCCTGGGCGATGCCGCTGAAGTCGATCTCGCCGCGCTCCGCGAAGACCGCCCTCAGCGTGGCGGCCGCGCGGCGCAGGACTTCCACGAGAGCTCCGAGGATCTCCCATTGTGCGTCGGTGAACTTGTCGGGCGGGGCCTTGCGCACCGCCTGCAGGGCTTCCCGAGCGACGTCGTGGGAGGCAAGCCGCTGCGCCAGGCACTCGATCAACTCGTCCTTGGCCTGCCTTTCGCGCGCGCCACCGCTCGGGAAGCCCTGCGCCTTCGTGACGGTCTTGCGCCAGTCGCCGTCTTTCGTGAGGAGCAGCTCGGCGAGCGCGCGCCACGCCGGCGCGCCTTCCTCGTCCGCGCAGGGATAGCCCTCGAGACCGGCGAGCGCGCTCAACGGCGACGCGTCTTCCACATGGTCCGCGGCATGGCGGGCGTGCCGGCAGATCTCGCCCACGAGCTCGCCCGGCATGAGGTCGGCGGCGCGCTGCATCACGCGCGCGCGTTCCCTGCGGAACGACACTTCGAGCGCTTCGCGCACCTGGGCATCGGCCGCGAAACCTTCGATGCGCCGCATCCACTGGTCGCGACGCCGCAGCATCGTCTCGATGAGGTAGCGCACCGCCGACCAGTCGCCGTCCAGGTGGCGCAGCACGAGTCGAGCGAGCCGCGCCACCGGTTCGTCATTCTCGACCAGTGCGAGCGTGCGCTCGGCCGCTTCCCGATGGAGGTGGCTCGAGTCCTCCACGATGGCGGGCGCCGCGCCCAGGCGCGAGAGCACCGGCATCTGCCGCGCGAGCGAAGTGCACAGCGCGTCGATCGTAAGGATGCGAAGGCGTGCCGCGTTGCGGGCGAGCTGCCAGTCGCGGGCGCGGTCGCGCTCGAGCGCGGCGCGCGCGAGCTCCCACGTGGTGCGGTCGTTCCCATTCGCCGGCGGCGAGGGATCGGCCGCGGCGGCGAGCGCCTCGAGCACGCGCCGGCGCATTTCCGCGGCGGCCTTGCGCGTGAAGGTGATCGCGAGGATCTCCTCGGGCCGCTCGACCACCGCGAGCAGGCGCAGGAACCGCTGGATCAGCAGGCCGGTCTTGCCCGACCCGGCGGGCGCCTGGACGATGAACGAGCGCCGCGGGTCGAGCGCGGCCTCGCGTTGCGGGGCGTCGACGATGGGGTTCATTCGTTGGCCTCGTCGTCACCCTCGTCGAGCGTGCCGATGCGCTCGTGCACCCGGCACAGGGGCTGCAGGTCGCAGCGGTCGCACGTGGCGAGGCGCTCCTTGGGAT
This sequence comes from uncultured Pseudomonadota bacterium, assembly GCA_946885905.1. The sequence continues at coordinate 2,853 of CAMPHL010000443.1, forward strand.
CGACGTTCGCCTGGCTCGCGAGGTAGTCGCGGCCGAGCCTCGCGGTCTCCTCGCGCCAGGACTCGATCATCCGCTCCCACGGACCCGCGTCGCGGGTGCGCGACTTGAGCTGGTTGCCCAC
>CAMPHL010000444.1 GCA_946885905.1 uncultured Pseudomonadota bacterium
TCAGACACCTAATGGTGTCAGACACCGATTTTCCTTTCGGTATCCGAAACAACAACCAGGTGTCTGACACCTGGATCCAGGTGTCTGACACCTCTAGATCTCGAGGTTGTCGATGAGCCGGGTGCGCCCCAGCCACGATGCGCCGAGAACGACCAGCTCGCGATCGTCGGCCCCCGGGGTGCCGAGATCGGCGCGGCGGCGGATGGCGATGTAGTCGGGACGCCAGCCGTTGGCGGCGAGCCGTTCCTTGGCGGACTTCTCGAGGTCGGCGAAGTCGCGGCGGCCCGCTGCGACCGCTTCCTTGATCGCGCGAAGTTGCTGCGAAAGCCGCACGGCCTCCTTGCGTTCGGCCGCCGAGAGGTAGCCGTTGCGCGACGACATTGCCAGGCCGTCCGCCTCGCGCACCGTCTCGCCCGGCACCACCTTCACGCCGAAGTTGAGCTGGCGGACGAGCTGCTGCAGCACCAGGAGCTGCTGGTAGTCCTTCTTGCCGAAGATCGCCACGTGGGGTTGGACGATGTTCAGCAGCTTCGCGACGACGGTGACCACGCCCTGGAAGTGCCCCGCGCGGTATTCGCCTTCCAGCGTGTGCGCCACGCGCGGCGGCGACAGCACGATCTCCTGCGGCCACGGGTACATCTCCCGCTCGTCGGGCGCGAACACGAGGTCGCACTCGGCCTGCCTCAGCTTGTCGCAGTCGGCCTCGAGCGTGCGCGGGTAGCGGTCGAAGTCGCCGCCCGGCTCGAATTGCAGGCGATTCACGAAGACCGAGACGACGACGGTCCCGCCGTGCTCGCGCGCCTTGCGCACCAGCGCGATGTGGCCGGCGTGCAGGTTGCCCATTGTCGGCACGAGGACCACGGAGGCTTCGCCGCGCAGGCGCTGGCGGGTTTCGGCGACGGTATGGAGAAGGTCCATGAATTGGGCCCGGCCTTCGCGGGTGACGATCTAGAAGCAGTGCTCCGGCGCGGGAAAAGTCCCGTCCTTCACGGCTTTCACATACGCCTCGAGCCCGGCCTTCACCGAGGGCTGCCCCTGCATGAAGTTCCTCACGAAGCGCGCTTTGCGGCCCGGATAGATGTCCAGCATGTCGTAGATCACGAGCACCTGGCCGGAGACGTCGGGGCCGGCGCCGATGCCGATGGTGGGCACCGAAAGCGCCTCGGTCACCTGCTTCGCGACCGGAGAAGGCATCGCCTCCATGAGCACGATGCCGGCGCCCGCGGCCTCGAGCGCCTTCGCGTCCGCGACCAGCCGCGCGGCCGCTTCATCCGTCTTGCCCTGCACGCGGTAGCCGCCGAGCGTGTTGACCGACTGCGGCGTGAGGCCGATGTGCGCGCACACGGGAATGCCGCGATCGACGAGGAAGCGGGTCGTCTCGACCATCGTCGCCCCGCCCTCCAGCTTCACCATCTGGGCGCCCGCGGCCATCACCCGCGCGCAGCTCCGGAAAGCCTGCTCGGCGGACTCCTGGAAGGAACCGAACGGCATGTCCGCGATCACCAGCGCCTTCGAGCTTCCGCGCACCACGCACTCGACGTGGTAGACGGTCTGCTCCAGCGTCACGGCGAGCGTCGAGTCGTGGCCCTGGATCACCATGCCGAGCGAATCGCCGATCAGCAGCATATCCACGCCCGCCTCGTCGCACAGCCGCGCGAAGCTCGCGTCGTAGCAGGTGAGCATCACCAGCTTCCCGCCCTCGCGCGAGCGCTTCTGCAGCTGCAGCAGGGTGGTGCGTCGCTCGGTGGACTGGGCGCTCATCGGACGAGGATTATGTCACGCGCGATTGAAGAACTCGCGCCCGCCGCGCATGGCCTGGATGCGCTCGACCAGCAGGTCCAGGTGCCCGGGATCGTCGACGAAGTTGAGGCGCTCGCTGTTCACGATCAGCAGCGGCGTGTCGGCGTAGCTGTGGAAGTAGGTCGTGTAGGCCTCCGAGAGGCGCCGCAAGTAATGCTCCTCGATCTCGCGCTCCATCGGCTCGCCGCGCTTCTTCACGCGCCAGAGCAGCGTGTCGACCGAGGCCTGCAGGTAGATCACCAGGTCCGGCGGCGGCGCCTGCGGCTTCACGTGCTCGTAGATGCGCAGGTAGAGCTGGTACTCGGCATCGTCCAGCGTGAGGCGGGCGAACAGCGGGTCCTTGGCGAGCGCGAAGTCGGCGACGTAGGGCTTGCCGAAGAGGTCGGGCTGGCGCAGGCCCTCGAGGTGCTGCACGCGCTGGAAGAGGAAGAAGAGCTGCGTGGGCAGCGCGTAGCGCCGCATGTCACGGTAGAACAACGGCAGGAAGGGGTTCGCCTTCGGATCCTCGAGGATCGTCGTGGCGCCCAGCCGCTGCGCGAGCCGGTTGGCGAGGCTCGTCTTGCCGCACCCGATCGGGCCTTCCACGACGATGTGGCGGTGCCTCATCTGGATCGGGCCCCGGCCTTCGCCGCGGTGACGAGCCGAGCGGCGGATCCCTGCCCCGGTATGACCGCATCGGGCCACACCTCCAGCAGCGGCACCAGGACGAACGCGCGTTCGTGGGCGCGCGGATGCGGAACCCTGAGGCCGGGTTCGTCGATCACCCTGTCGCCGTAGAGCACGATGTCGAGGTCCAGCGTGCGGGGACCGTTGGGAACGTCGCGCACGCGGCCGTGACGCTTTTCGAGGGCGAGGAGCTCCGAGAGCAGCGCCCGGGGCCCGAGTGTCGTGTCCACGAGCGCGCACGCATTCACGAAGTCCGGCTGGTCCACATAGCCCACCGGCGCGGTCCGGTGCATCCGCGAGCGGGCGAGCACGCGGGTCGCGGGGATCGCGTCCAGCTCGCCGAAGGCGCGCTCCACGTGCTTCTCGGGCTCGTCGATGTTCGAGCCCAGCGCTATGGCCGCCCGTGTCATGTCTCCGGCCCCATGTCGGTCCTGGGCGGCGGCGTCTCGGCGCCTTCGGGCTTCTTGCGGCCGCGGCGCCGGCGGCGCTTCTTCCTCGGCCCC